>NZ_CAWUOL010000060.1:0-32209 GCF_963923915.1 Nodularia chucula CCY0103
GGGGATTGGGGATTGGGGATTGGGGATTGGGGACTGGGGACTGGGGATTGGGGACTGGGGACTGGGGATTGGGTATTGGGGATTGGGGACTGGGGATTGGGGACTGGGTATTGGGTATTGGGGACTGGGTATTGGGGACTGGGGACTGGGGACTGGGGACTGGGGACTGGGTATTGGTGACTGGGTATTGGTGATTGAAAACTAAAAATCTCTCCCCCCCGCACCCTGCACCCCTGCCTCTTCTCCCCTGCACCCTGCACCCTGCACCCCTGCCTCTTCCCCCCACACTCCCTAATTTATCGTTCCAGTCAGGGGCGAACTAGCGCTAGCGTAGGCTTTGAGAGGCATTCTGCCAGCCAAGTAAGCCATACGACCAGCTACTGCTGCTAAATTCATTGCTTCAGCCATGACTGGGGGGTTTTGAGAAAGCGCGATCGCACTATTAATTAATAAAGCATCTGCACCTAATTCCATTGCCTGGGCTGCTTCTGAGGGTGCGCCAATTCCCGCATCTACCACCACGGGTATACTGGCATTTTCAATGATGATTTGAATATTTGCTGTAGTTTTTAGCCCTTGTCCCGAACCAATAGGCGACGCTAAAGGCATAACTGTCGCACAACCCACCTCTTCTAGCCGCTTGGCTAACATGGGGTCAGCATTAATATAAGGTAAAACTGCAAAACCTTCTTTAACTAACTGTTCAGCAGCTTGTAATGTGCCAATGGGATCAGGTAGTAAATATTTAGGATCAGGTATTACTTCTAATTTGACAAAATTATTATCTTCCTGTCCCAAGAGTTTCGCCATTTCTCGCCCCAAACGCGCCACCCGAATCGCCTCCTCTGCGGTTGCACAGCCAGCAGTATTCGGCAACATCCAGATTTTTTGCCAATCCAAGGCTTCTGCTAATCCCTCATGTCCGGCGGCTTTAGTTTGGACTCTCCTGACTGCTACAGTCACAATTTCGCAACCACTAGCCACAACACTTTGCTGCATTTCCTCAATGGTGCGATATTTACCCGTTCCCGTCATCAAGCGGGATCTAAAACTTTTGCCAGCAATTACCAGTGGTGAATCTATAGAGACGGGATGGGTAGCTTCTTTTGTGGTGAGATTTCCCTGAGTAAAGTTGGCAGAGTGGGTAAGCATAGAGGTAGATGGTTGAGTATGAAAACGCGAATAGTGGAAATGAGACAATATGGGGTCAGATTTTTGCTCCCAAATCAAATCAGCAATTAAGGCGGCGGTAATGGGCGCAAGTAATATCCCATTGCGATAATGACCTGTAGCCAAAGTTAAATTTTTACAGTGACTAGTGCCGAAAATGGGTAACTCATCGGGTGTGGCGGGACGAAATCCCCACCAAAATTGTTGAATGGGATAATCTTGGATTTGGGGATAGAGGCTAATAGCTTTTTGGAGTAAGGTTTGGATCGCTCCGGGGGTGTTGTGGGGTGTAAAGCCGACATCTTCGCTAGTAGCCCCAATGATAATTGAACGGTTGCGCCTGGGTACGATGTAAATCTCATCTCCGAATAAAACCCGTGTGAGGGGTAATTCTGGGATAAATTCTGGCACACGCACACTCAGCATTTGTCCCTTGCGAGGACGTACAGGTAATGGTAATAATTCATTAGACCAAGCACCTGTAGCTACAACATATTGAGTAGCACGAATAATACCTGTGTTGGTTTGGACACCAATTACTTTGCCTTGCTGCTGTAAAAATGCTTCTACTTTGATGCCTTCTTGGAGTTCTACGCCGAGAGATTCGGCAGCTGTCCGCAGTGCATTGACTAAGGCACGATTATCAACTTGTCCGTCTTCGGGATACCACCAACCACCAATTACCTCTGCCCCTAATCCTGGTTGATATTGATGAATTGCGGCTTGATTGAGCCAGTAGGGGGAAGCATCTATTGTGGGCTTTGGTGCTTGAGTTAGCGGTGCTAAAATGCCACAAGGCCAGTAACCAGTATTTAAACCAGTCAAATCTTCCAGTTTGCTTGTCCAGTCTGGATATAAAGCACGCGATCGCCTGCATAAATCTAGCATGGCGGCATTGGGGATGTGTTCTGCATCTGGTGCTAACATTCCGGCGGCAGCGTGGCTAGCAGCAGCCTGAAAATCACGACAGAGTACAGTTACCTTAGCCCCGCGTAATTTTAATTCTACGGCGATCGCCAAGCCAATCGCACCGCCACCAATAATTAAAACATCACTAGTCATTAGTCATTGATCATGAGATATCTATATCTATAACAATCAAAGCAGAAAGCCCGCATAAATCACGGCTTCCCACTTCATGACTCCTAACTAGCGACTATCCCGATTTACCACAAAGCCCGAATAGGTTGTCTATCCTGATTTGTAGTCTGAGACTGTAAGCCAGTGCTTCTGGGAGTATCAGCAGGTGAAGAGGAATTATTATTTTGAGCCACGCTGCTACTATCACTAGGAGTAGAAAAACTCTCCTGAGCTACGCTACCCCGACCGTCAGAAGCGGTATTGTTACCTGTACCCCTGCTACCGGAAGAGCTATTAACATTAATATTAGCTGGCAATACTCTAGAAGTTCTCCCTTCAGGGCTATCATCACGAGAAACTTGTTGTCCACCGATGGGAAAGTTGATCCCCAACAATGTACCCATTAAAATTGCCAAACCTCCGGCCATGAGAATTACTGGAGTCCATCTACCCATCTTATATTTTCTCCTTATTTAACCTAACCTTCAGGTGTCCACACTATTTGAGATCCCTCTCCCCAAAATCCCTCAAACTTTGTTACCTTAATATCCCCTAGCACCTGAGTTTGACAAGCTAAACGCAGTTCTGCTGTAGGAGAATGGGGAGGAAGGGAACATCTGGCCTTGTCTCGCCAATTTGGGGCGGACACCTCACCTTCTATCTTGACTGCACAAGTACCACAACTGCCAATTCCCCGACAGTTAATTAACTTAGCACCGCCATTGTAGAGGTCAATACCATTTTCCTGCAAAATTCGACCTAACTTAGCACCGCGATTGCACTTAATTGTCTTACCCTGAGCTAGTACCTGGGGCATACTTTAATTACCAAACTGGCTTTTTGTTGTATATTGGCACATCGCCTTACTTGTTGTCTCGTAAGTCTCAGTTTTATGACCATACACCCCTCACCTCAACTTTGGCTATATGACACCACCCTACGAGATGGCACTCAGCGCGAAGGGTTATCAGTTTCTATAGAAGATAAGTTACGCATTGCCCGCCGACTAGACCAACTGGGAGTTCCCTTTATTGAGGGTGGTTGGCCTGGTGCTAATCCCAAGGATGTGGAGTTTTTCTGGCAATTGCAAGAACATCCTCTGAAACAGGCGGAAATAGTCGCCTTTTGTTCCACACGCCGCCCCCACACTACGGCTGCAACTGAGGCCATGCTGCAAGCGATTTTGAATGCGGGTACACGTTGGGTGACAGTTTTTGGTAAATCTTGGGATTTACACGTGACAGCCGGTCTAAAGACGACTTTAGCAGAAAATTTAGCCATGATTCGGGATACCATCGAGTATCTTGTTTCTCAAGGGCGACGGGTGATTTATGACGCTGAACACTGGTTTGATGGCTACAAACATAATCGAGATTATGCTTTACAAACCTTAGAAGTGGCGATCGCCGCAGGTGCGGAATGGCTAGTTCTCTGTGATACCAATGGTGGGACATTACCCCAGGAAATCAGTCAAATTGTGGAATCAGTGATTAATCATATTTCATTAATCGTGACTTCAGAACCCATCCCCCAAATAGGCATCCACACTCATAATGATTCTGGTACAGCCGTAGCCAATGCCCTAGCAGCAGTTATCGCCGGCGCAAAAATGGTACAAGGCACAATCAACGGCTACGGTGAACGTTGTGGTAATGCTAACCTTTGTACATTAATTCCCAATCTACAAGTAAAACTGGGTTATAGCTGTATCGCCGAACACCAGCTAAATCAACTTACAGAAGCGAGTCTTTTTGTCAGCGAAGTCGTAAACCTCGCCCCCGATGAACACGCGCCCTTTGTCGGACGTTCAGCGTTTGCCCATAAAGGCGGTATCCATGTCTCAGCAGTAGAACGAAATCCCCTCACCTACGAACACATTCAACCAGAACAAGTAGGTAATCATCGCCGCATCATCATTTCTGAACAATCTGGCTTGAGTAATGTGTTAGCCAAAGCCCGGACTTTTGGCATTGAACTAGATAAAGACCAACCAGCAGCCCGACAAATTCTGGAACGTCTCAAAGAATTAGAAAGTGAAGGATATCAATTTGAAGCCGCAGAAGCCAGTTTTGCACTCTTGATGTACGAAGCCTTGGGTAAGCGTCAACAGTTTTTTGAGGTCAAAGGCTTCCAAGTACATTGTGATTTAGTGGAAGGTAAAGAAATTAACAATGCCCTAGCCACAGTCAAAATAGGGGTGAATGGCAAAGATATTTTAGAGGCCGCAGAAGGTAACGGCCCCGTTGCTGCCTTAGATGCCGCCCTACGCAAAGCCTTGGTCAACTTTTATCCCCAACTAGCCACCTTTGAGTTAACCGATTACAAAGTCCGGATTCTCAATGGACATACAGGTACAGCAGCTAAAACCCGTGTATTAGTGGAATCAGGAACCGGTTATCAACGCTGGACAACTGTGGGAGTTTCCCCCAATATTTTGGCAGCCTCTTATCAAGCAGTGGTGGAAGGTTTGGAATATGGGTTGTTTTTACATTCTCAATTAGGGAGTAGGTAAGAGGCAGGGGTGCAGGGTGCAGGGGGGAAGAGGCAAGGGGGGAGAGATTTTTAGTTTTCAATACCCAGTCCCCAGTACCCAGTCCCCAGTACCCAGTCCCCAATCCCCAATACTTATGAAAACTGTTCCCAGGATTGCGTCACTAATTGACTCAGCCAACGGCGTTGCTGGTGATTTAGCATGGGATCATCGGCTAATAGTTGCGCGGTTAATTCTTCTAAGGATTGTCCCTGGGAGCGAACCAGTTTGATCACTCCGGCGATCGCCGAGGCTACTAGTTCTTCATCATTTGATCACTCCGGCGATCGCCGAGGCTACTAGTTCTTCATCAATTGGCTGTTGTCGCAGAGCAAAAATTTCCTGGGGGCTGTCTGGGATGGGATAATTCATGGCGTAGGCTAAAAAAAAATACAAAATGAACAATAAACTTTGACAAACTATTAAAAATTCTTTACTCAATTTTTATTGATCTAATAGGGCGGAGTTTAGCTCAGTTGATGCCTTTATAAAATCTGTCTGAGTGAATAAATTCATCGGAGATGTCAGCGAAAAATCATGAAAGAAATACTTTATCTAGAAGTTCCCACGCCGGATACTGCAAATGTACTGGATTGGCTGCAAATTAAATTTGAACCAGGTATGGGGGAAAAGTTACTCACCCCTGATGGTTTTCGGCTGAAAATCTCTACAAAGACTACAAATGCTCAAGGGAAGATTACTGAAAAATTACCAAGTGAACTTTCTGTATTCCTCTGGTCAGTGCAGCGAACTACTTATCTCAAAGTGTTTCGTTGGGGAGATCAGCCTGTTGCTGGAGAAGCAGAAATTCTGCAACGTCTGACTAATGAAATCAGAAGGGAATTTCCTTGCAATTACCCTGAACCACCAGCCATTGATCCCCGAAAATCGATTTTTGAGGAATTAGCCAACTCTTACCCCTTAACGGTGAAATATTTTCAGAAAATGCCCAATGGGGAATATGACCTGAATCGTGCCTACTGGTGGGAGCAAAGATGGCGCGAAGGGGTACGTAATCCTCAACAGCCTCGCCAAGTAGTTTTTTCCCCAGGTCAAGAAGCCAGCAGTATAGCATCTTCTGCATCGCCCATTTATGACCTGATTTACATTGGTGGCGCATTAGGGGTGGTTCATGCGGCTGTGATGGCGCAATTAGGCTATAAAGTCCTGTTGGTGGAACGGTTGCCTTTTGGACGGATGAATCGAGAATGGAATATTTCTCGTGACGAATTACAAAGTCTCATTAACCTTGGTTTGCTGACATCTGCTGAGTTGGAGACTCTGATTGTAAGGGAATACAAAGATGGATTCAATAAATTTTTTGATGGCAATAATCCCCCTAAATTGCGATCGCCTATTCTCCACACCCCCACTGTCTTAAATATTGCCTTGGACTCAGAAAAATTATTGAGAATGTGCGGCGAAAAACTGCGAAAAGCCGGCGGTGAAATTTGGGATGAAACCGAGTTTATCCGGGCTGATATCACAGGTACACAAGTGGCGATTACAGTCAAGCATTTACCCAGTGAAAATCAGCAGTGTGTGACTGCCAGACTGTTAATTGATGCGATGGGAACGGCATCCCCAATTGCTTGGCAATTAAATGGTGGTCGCGCTTTTGACAGTGTATGCCCCACTGTGGGAGCAGTAATTGAAGGGGGATTTGAGCCAGGGGTTTGGGATTCCCATTATGGCGATGTCCTATTTAGTCACGGAGATATTTCTAGGGGAAGGCAGTTAATTTGGGAATTATTCCCCGGTGCTGGTGAGGAATTAACAATTTATTTATTTCATTACCACGAAGTCAATGGAGTAAATCCCGGTTCTTTACTAGAGATGTATGAGGACTTTTTCTCGATTTTGCCAGAGTATCGCCGTTGTGATTTAGATAAATTAGTGTGGAAAAAGCCGACATTTGGCTATATACCAGGACATTTTAGTGTCGGAAGTAGCGATCGCACCATAGCCTTTGATCGATTAATTGCCATTGGTGATGCGGCTTCTTTACAATCTCCCCTAGTATTCACCGGCTTTGGTTCCTTAATCCGTAACTTAGACCGTTTAACCACCCTTTTAGATACAGCCCTCAAGCACGACTTACTCAGTTTCCGCTATTTAAACAAAATTCGCGCCTACCAAAGTAATGTGGCTGTCACTTGGTTATTTTCTAAAGGAATGATGGTTCCCACGGGGGAATTTTTACCACCGCCAAGAATTAACTCCATGCTGAATACCTTCTTTGGATTATTAGCCGATGAACCACAAGAAGTAGCAGACAATTTCATTAAAGACAGGTGTGATTGGTGGACTTTCAACCGCCTAGCACTAAAAGCCGCCCGCACAAACCCAGCCCTACTGTTATGGATTTGGCAACTAGCTGGATTTAAAGATTTAGTCCGGTGGTTGGGTAATTATTTTAATTTCACTGTTCATTCCCTGGTCAGTGGTTTACTGAATGGCTGGTTTCCACGGTTCTTACTGCGGAGTAAACCTTGGTTAGAAACCCGCTATCCAGGCTTATGGTTCCGGCTCTTGGTGATTAACTATGCGATCGCAGCTGGTAAACTGCAAACAGACAAATCAGCCCTAGCCCTATCCCGCAATCACCCAGCAGTTAATCCAGAGATAGCAGGGAACAGGCTGAAATCTGTCAACAGTCAACAGTGATCAAGGCTATACTAGGGGACTTAAAATCCCTTGAATGATAGTTAAACAGGATTGGTGGGTTCCCATATCCTCAACCCACCATTAATCAGGACTTTTTTGTTGATTATTGATCCGAAAATTAGGTAGCTCTACTGATGACAAAGACTTACGTCCTAGAGGCGGACGGTGAGGATAAACCACAGGTGAAGGCGATTGATGATTATCAAGATAATCCTCAGAATGCTCTGCAATCACATCAGACTCATCTAAATTGGAGTTATCAGAGCTAAGAGGATTTTCCTCCGCTACAGGTTCCCCCAGGGAGTTATGAGCATTCATTTGATTAACAGTAGGTGTAACCAGTGGCGAATCTGCCTCTGCTGTACTGATTTCTAATTGCTGATCATCCTCTGAAATAGTTTCTGCCATTTCACTCATTGGTGCTTCAGTTTCTGTAGGGATTGATGATGTAGACCCGGGGTTATTTGTAAAAAATAATTGAATCAGACTATCCAATTGAGCATCTAAATTTGATGAACCCAAAGATGGGGCTGAATTTTCCATTGCTTCCGCCACTGGTTCCGACACAGGGGGTGTTTCTTTCTCAACTGGCAAATTCTCAACAGATGATGGTATTGGCTGAGAATGATCAGCATTACATACAGGTGATGGGGAATATTGACCCCAAGCAGAATCGACTTCACCGCCATCAGATTCTGATTCTCCTGACCAAGGTCTAATGGGTTGGACATTAGGAAATAAAGACCGAGCCTTGCGGGAAAATCTGGTTTGGTGATTAACTGTATCCTCCAAAGAATCATCTGGAGCGGGTCTATCTAGGCATTTTTCTAGAGCAGCTTTAAATTGTAGAGTCTGGCGTTGCTGTCGCATTAACCGACTACGTAGCTCTCGACAAGTATTTTCTGATTGCAATGCCTGTTGACATTGTTCATTATAGTTAGTTTGTACTAGCGCACATTCTCGCTCTAATTGCGCCAGACGCTGCTGACTAATTTGTAGTTGTGTTTTATAAGTTTCAATAAAGTTTTCTTGGCGTTGCACAGTTTGTACAGATGCTTCTAACTCTTGAAATAGAGATTTAATTTGTTCTTGAGCTGCGGCCAATTCTTGAGTTTGTTGATTAAGCATTGACTCAGCCACACTAGAACGTCTTTTCTGCCACTGCAAAGCTTTTTCTGATTCAGCGAGGTTATCTTTGAGATGCTCTACTTCCTCATACAGCTGATTGTTATCTGCACGCAATTCTTCATTTAATGCTAGTAACTCTTTAAATTCTGTGTCCACAAGTATTTGTTGTTCCTTATTTGGCTCAACAACCCAATCGGAATTGGTTTGATCCGGGGAATCAGAAGTTGTTATTTCTGGCTGTAATTCAGCAGCAGATTTGAGGAGAGGAGCTTGTGTGTTTGCCATATTGTCAGGAGGAGCGATTGAGTAAAATGGACAGTTTGACTGCTCCGGTTGTAGCGAATTATCAGAATTTAGGGATTCCATTTTAGCCCTGTTGTTTATGGTGTCAGTTATTTATCACCAGAACCTCCGCGCCTAGTCAGCCCCTGGCGTGAGAGATGGGGGTCATTATTCATGTCCTTGTATTTGAAAGGTAATTAACTTTTCTCCTACAAGCCCCTTGCTTTCAGGCAGGAGTCAGTGACAATTTTTGCATTTTAGAACTGATGCCTTTATAACATTAGGAGCTGAACCCCCGTCAACCTTGAGAAGCAAGACAGATGTTGATGCAAATATCACTAATATACAGGTTGTTTTTCAGATGCCGAGAAAGGGGTATAACCTACTTGACTTTTGTCAAGATTTGTAGTGTTAATTTACCCCAGCCTTGTGTCAAAAAAAGCAGGGGAGCAGGGAGCAGGGAGCAGGGGGGAATGGCACGAATATAAGCCGACTGAGTGTGTTTAAGAAAATTGAATTTTAGTACGTTCATGAGTTCAACATCTTCTTAATTCCCCACACCCCACACCCGACACCCCACACCCTTGTAATTAGGGCAACCAACGGGGATGAAATCCGATTAAGGGTAGTTTCTCTGGTTTGATGGCGGTATTTGACGTGTCGTCGATGGGTAATAAAGGCATTAACCACAGGCTGCTAGTGGCGATCGCCTCTCCATCTTCAGTTTTAAGTACATTAGCAGATAAAGGTACTGGATCTATTTGCGGCATGACTTGATCAAAAAGCAAACCTAAACCATCGGGCGCTAAACTCATTTGTACATTTCTCTGTTCAATTGGTAGTAATAGCAGTGGTCTTTGGTTGCCAGTATTCAGGTCAATTGCCACTAAATAAGGCTGTTCTATATATTCTTCATCCGATATTAGCTGTGTCAGTAAGCAGTAGAGGGTAGGTGAAGCGGGATCAAATTGGCAGTTAAGAATGGAACCAGTGGTGCTTAACAGGGGTTTCTGGGTTCCTTGGTTAGTAACTAAAAATAAATCTCTGGTGTAATCAGTATTAAATTTCACCATTGCTGCTTGGGAGCCATCTTTAGAAAAAGACTGCACTAGTCCAAATTGTGGGAGAAAATCAAGGGGTGTGGTGGCATCAGCCTGGAGTGGTAAAATTGCCGCTCCTTGACCTTGGGCAACGGCTACAGCTTGACTATCGGGAGTAATCATAAAATCTCCCCCTGGTTCGCTTTGTAGGCGCTGGGGAGTGGGTCTTTGTCTATTATTGCTGGTGGTAGGCATGAACCATAATCCAAAATCGCTGGGATTTTTTCTGTTACCTCGCTGCACAACTATGGTTTTACCATCTGGTGACAAATCAAATTTCAGGTTTTGATATTCCTGATTATCTAACACTAGGTCTACTCTCCCGGCTGGTTCTGCGGCTGTTTCCGGATGTGCAGAAATGCCTGTGGTGACGGTATATAACTGAGCTGAAAGTAGGTCTTGGTTATTGGAAGTCCGAGCAGAAAATAAAATCTTTTCCCCGTCTGGAAATGCCTTAAAGTCCATGACAATCAGGTCTTTGGGGGTAATAATATTTTTGGTTTCTTCGGTTAAGTTGTAAAGAACTAACTGACCATAATTTTCGCTATCAGATCCTATGTACATGATCACGCGATCGCGTGATTTAAAGTTACCTGTAAAGGGCTGTATTATTTGATTTTTACCTTCTCTAATGGCAAAGCGATCTCTGGCATCTTGTAACCGCACTTCATAATTCGTACCATAGGGTGCTGGTGTCAGCAATGTATAAACCATCCGCCGCCCTGCCCAACTGATTTTACCTGCTAAGGGTGGCTCAATTTTTAAGTTTTCCTCTACACTTTCGGTGTCCATTGGGCGACTAAAATTGAGTGTAAAGGCGATATCATCTGCGCCAATTTTTTGATTTTGCCAAGTAAATTCCCGGACACGAGCTGCTACTACATCACCTTGAAGTATCATGAATCCAATCAGCAGACTCAGTAGCACCATCAGTGCGATCGCCACGCGATCTAATGGTTGGATAAATGTCTTAGATGTAGCCATTGTTCAAATATTAATGATGAGTTTTCAGTTGTTATAGTAATCTGCTTTGATTTTTCAACCTATTTGCGTAGGTGGGGAGTGGGGAGTGGGGAGTGGGAAAAATATTTTTTATCTTGTCCTGAGATTGTGCAGAACTCCCTATAGTTATGATTCATTAATAACTATAAGGATTTCGGGGTTGGGGAACTTCTTTAACAGAGGTAGCTGCAATAGTTAAGTTGCGTTTACCTGCAAGAGTTTCTGTGATCATTGTTCCCTCAATTTCTAGCCAAGTATCAGGAGCATAGCGCTGTTGATTTTCTGGAAGTTTGACTGGTAATCCCACAGGATAAGCATCAGCAGCACAACAAGTAATTACGAATCGCGCCAGGAAAATATATTCTTCTCCAATATCTGGGGGATGAATCACAAATCCCTTAACTTTAGCCTTTTGACCTATATAAGAATCTGGTTCTGGGTAGACGTTTAAAGTCCGCGCCCAATCCACCAGTGAGCGTTCTTCAGGGCGAGTCGAAGGACGGAAAGATTGGGGTTGAGTTCGTCCAGTAGAGAGTAAATCTGTTACACCCAATTGGATGGCGGTGTCGCTAGCAAAAACACGGGGTGTAATCATTAAACCCAAAATCGCAGTTATTAATAATAAAGCACTACCCCAGCCAGGAGGAAATAAATTAATATGCTGGAGGTCAGTTGTCTTGGCTCGGCGACGTTCCCGCCACACTTCCCGCATTTTTAACGCGCCAATGATTAATAAAGCAACACCACAACCAATCACCAAGCCGAAAAAATTGGGGTGAATTAATAAGTACAATTTGCCTGATAGCCAATATTGCAGCATTAAAATTCCCCAACTGCTGACAGCTAAGGCATCCAGCCAAGGAAATAAGATATTTTGCAGCGAAATTTTGGTTTTTTTAGCCATTGGTCAAACAAGAGGAAAGGGTGCCGGGGGATAAAGAGGAAATATTGTCTGATGAAATGGGGAAATTTATTTTTTGGAAATTCCTTCAATTCTCTTCCATCCAATTTAATTAGTGATCACTGTTAACTGGTTTAAAGCACATACAAGTTTAAGAACAGGGTGAAGACAAAGGTTAATTGTGCGGCTAAAGCAAATAGGTAAAATATAGTTTTGCCATTAAAAACAGTCAGCATCAATCCCACACTTTTGATGTCAACCATTGGGCCAAATACTAAAAATGCTAACAGAGAACCACTACTAAAAGCGGAAGCAAAGGAGAGGGCAAAAAATGAATCTACTGTGGAACAGACTGATACAACTGCGGCTAAAATCAGCATAACCACAATTGAAGTAATGTGTCCCGCACCTAAACTGAGGATTAATTCACGGGGAGCAAATACTTGTACAGAAGCAGCGATCGCACTCCCTAAAATCATCACCCCTCCTAGTTCTCGCAGTTCCTGGACGACATTATCTAAAACTAGGCGGAGTTTATCTTTCACAGATTTATTGGGGCTGGCTGTTGGAGTTACCGTCTGTAATAAATCAGCATCTAAGCGCTGAGTTAGTCCTGGTTTTCCTCCTAAAATATAAGTCCCAGATTTCAACACACTGGGTACTTTTCCTGTTGCTGGTGCGGCGCTACCTTGACCACGGCGTTTAATTTCTGGCTGTGCGGGGGGGTTAAATTTTAAATAACGCGCGATCGCAGGTTGTACAAGGGGTGTGACATCTTTCTGAAAACTAAAAACAATCCCAATAATTACAGCAATTGATAAAGAAAATACCACTCGTAAAACCACTATTTCTGGCTGGTCTCGAAAAGCTAGCCAAGTTGCCCAAATTACAATAGGGTTAATAGTTGGTGCTGCTAACAAAAAACCAATCGCCACCGGTGTGGGTACTCCCTGCATCAGTAATCGCCGTGCTACCGGCACATTACCGCACTCACACACCGGAAACATAAAGCCGATGAGACTACCTGCTAAAGCACCTAATATGGGATTTTTCGGCATTCTAGTGACTAATTGGCGCTCATCAATAAAAATCAACAGCACACTAGAAAATAAAACCCCAAACAGCAAAAACGGCATCGCCTCGACTAGCAAACTCAGAAATATAGTGAAACCATTGTTCAGTTGATTCATGGGTATCGCAGTCAAAAGCGGTTGAAAGTTTTTAGGTTATGCCTAGCCATTCTATCGGAATGGGGATCAAAAGTATCTATGGGTAACTCAAACTGATTTGAACCAAAAATCAGGGTTTTGTTTCTAGTTACCTTTAAGTGAGTATCACCTCTAGGGAGTTGGAGATAGTTCTGTTTAAGTCTGTGCATTTACTGTCTGTAACTGATATGAAGATGATCGCCGTTGTCAGATTGTTCCAAGTTTCGCTAACTATACATCCGGCGGGATGATTTGGGACTCATGAATGTTTATACTCACTTGTAAATAGTGAGTCAGGATGTTATCTTGCCATAAATTTCATCCAGGGTTCATAATGTTTAAACATTTGGGGATCATCCTAGCGCTTAATCGATAGGTCTGTCTAACCTCTTGTCATCTGTAATTTTGGTGATTTCTGTCAAAATTCAACATAGGGGGTGGTTGACTTTATATCATCAACATTTCACAATAGTTATCCTAGTATGTAATAGATCAAGAAAACAAAAAGAGTATTTTTACCTAAAAATATCATCAATATTGTGACTAAAGATCAATTTTCACATCAGAACTCTGATTGTTGATTAATTGCCAGATTTTTTACAAGCTGTTTCTCCACTCCCCACTCCCCACTCCCCACCTAAATAAGTAAGTTTAAAAATCAAGGCGGATTACTATATATTGAAATATTAGATATCATATCCTCCAGTGCCACAAGAATTTAAGCCCCTGATTTCGCCCCCCGTTTTCTCTCATGGTGGCGATCGCGATCTCGGTATAGAGTCAGTAATTCAAGAACTACCAACGTACAAATTTCAGGTAGAAATTAGTTTGAGTGGCGTTGAAGTTGCCCATTTTTTCGACAAATACCCACTGTTACCGGGAGTAATCTTGCTAGAACAGGGACAATTCATGGGGATGATTTCTCGGCGACGACTGCTGGAATTTTTCATCCGTCCTCATGGACAAGAGATATTTAACCAAGAAACATTGGCTGTGCTTTACAGTTATGCACGGACAGCAATTTTGCAGCTACCGGGGACAACGCCGATTTTAACAGCAATGCAACATACTCTCAGGCGATCGCCTGAACTCTTAGCAGAACCAGTAGTAGTCGAAACAGCAGATCATAGCTACAAACTGTTAGATATACACGACCTCAACATTGCAGCTTGGCAAATTCAAGGAATCAAAACTCAGGTACGCTACGAACGCAGCCAAGCCCAAATGATTCAAAATGATAAAATGGCACGTTTAGGGCGCTTAGTTGATGGTGTAGCACACGAAATTCTTGATCCCGTTGGTTTTATCTGGGGTAACTTAACTTATATTTCTAAGTACAGTCAAGACTTACTTAAACTCATAGCAGAGTATGAAAAAGAGTTACCGCAAATTTCCTCAGAAATACACCAAATTAAAGAAGAAATTGAATTTGATTTTTTAGAAAAAGATTTATCAAAAGTTATTATCAGTATTCGGACTGGCTCAGAAAGATTAAAAAAACTAGTCTCAGGCTTACAAAATTTTTGCCATATCGATGAAATTCATCCCAAACCAACAGACTTACACGCCTGTATAGATAGTATTATTCTCCTGATGAAGAGTCGTTTAAAAGGAGAGATTGAGATTATTAAAAATTATTGTAAACTGCCGCCAATTAATTGTTTCATGGGGCAGTTAAACCAAGTATTGATGAATATTTTAAGTCAAGCCATAGATGCTTTAATCAATGAATCAGTCAGGCAAAAATTCCATCAAGAACGTAGAAATACTGCGACAAAACCACAAATTCACATTACAACAAAAATCATTTCCCTAGAACCTACTAATACAGATGCACCCGACTCTCGCTGGGTTTCAGTTTGTATTAGTGATAATGGACCAGGGATGTCTGAAGAATTACAACAGGATATTCTAGAATCTTTTTCCTTAGAAAAATGGGCTGACAAAGAAACTAGTTTATCAATGAGTTATCGAATTATAGCAGCTAGACATGGTGGTAAATTAAACTTCCGTTCACAACTGGGTATAGGAACTGAATTTGAAATATTATTACCTTTAGTATAATCACATCTAGCTATCTACCATTCCTTAGTTCTCACCACAGAAAAGATTAAATTGACCAAATAATTACGAATTACGTTCGCGCAGCGTGGCGTTAGCCATAGGAAATATTACGAATTATTTTGACTCTGGCTTCTCCACAGGAACTAAAATATAAGAAGTCTGATAACTAGGTTGATTCACACTCTCATCACCAGAGGATTTTACATCTTGAACGACACCTTTAGCTATATTGAATGTTCCTTTGAGAGTGTCACTAATCCCTTGATCTGCCCCCTTCACAATCTCCGCCGTATTTTGGACAGTATCGTTAACATCTAGTGCCGTACCTTTGATACTAACCATAGCATCTTTGACTATATCATTAGCATCCACTGCTGTATCTTTAACAGTATCACTCACATCTTTGACAGTATCATTAATTCCCTCACTTACCATTTTAATGGCATCACCCACTCCTTTGAGAGTTTGATTAAAATTATTAGTTGTACTCTTAAGAAAATTTCCTACATATTTAACAGTTTCGTTCACTTTTTGAGGAGAACCTTTCATAGCTAAAGCCCCAGCTAATGCGCCTAAAGTCGCCCCCATCAATGTGCCAAATACGATTTTGGATAACTCCTGAGTAGAGTCATGAGTTACTGTATTCTTCTCAGATGAACTGTCTTCCACGCGATCTGAAAACTGCTGATTGCCATTCATTGTCATTGCCTCTTGATCTATTTGCACCGTCAGGATTTGAGGTTGTTTATCTCAATATGTTGCTGGCATTAATTGTGGGGCGATTTCGCGCCCCTGAATTGGTTATTTAACTATCAATGCGATTAATCTCTTCTTGCAGGGAACCGTCTTCAAAAATCTCTACTGAAATTTCTTCATTCACAAAAGCAGTGGGTTCACCTATATATCCTGCTGTATTTTCTGGGCTGGAAATGTAGATTGAATGAGTAGTCTCTCGCTGACCCATACCCACATCTTGATTTTGAGTCTGCTGACGATCTTGTCTACCGCCATTTTCAGAGGCTAAACTATTCTCTGCTGCTTCCTTTGTTCTTTCCGCAGTCTCCTGTACTGCTGCGTTCACATCACGGGATGTCTTCTGTAATGCGTTGATTGTACCTACTGCGCCTTGTTTAACTCCCTCAACAGCATCTAATCCATCACCAATGACGGCATAACTAGCACCTTCGGCGACACTTTTAGCTACCTCTCCCATACCTCTGACGGTATGACCAAGGCCTTCACCTATAGTTTTTGTAGCCTCTCCCACACCTTTGATTGTGTGGTTAAATCCCTCACCAATTCTTTTTCCCGCCAACGCACCAGCTAATGATCCCAGCGTACCTCCAATCAATCCACCAATCAAAGCTCTACTTAATGCCGGATTCATACTGCTGTTTTGTTTCGGGGTTTCAGGTTGAGATCCAGTTTTACCTGCACTGCTAGATCCCCAAGTTCCCTGATCTGTACTTTCTGTATTTGTTGTACCAACACAAGATTGCTCTGTAGTATTGTTGTTAACATTTTTACTCTGATTATTCCCTGCTTGCTGATTCTCAAGCATATTAATATTCTCCTTAGATAAAAACGATTAAGTTAATCTGATACACATTGTTGTCTATGGCCAATTTAGCGATTACAGATTAACGGTTAACCGTTCTGAAGGCAGACATATTATCTGATACAGTCTATCTCTAGTTGAGTTAGTTGTATTTTTTAGTTGTAGCCAGAAACACAAAGGATTGAAATAAATCAGCTAATTTACAATTTTGGCTGATAGTTATAGCAACCGCTAATACAGCCTTGATTTAGCTAGTTTTAATAGCTATGCTTTGCAGCAAGTTTTGACCCCTTTGGTAAATGTTCTGGGCATGATCAGTCCAGGAACCTTGTCCCCAATAACGAAAACAACTAGTTTGCAACAAAAGGTTATGTAAGAGAATGTTACGGTATGCAGATGAATTAGTGGGCAAGGTATGATCAACTTGTTGATGAAATAAACTGCTTAATTCATACATAGGAGAGGTAACATTTTCATATCCTTTTACCCAACTAATATGATTTGTCCATGATGCTCCATCAAGATGAAAGTTAGGGTTGATTTGCTTTAATTCTTGAATGGCATTTTCTACAGCTTCCGGTTGGCAGTTTTCTGGTGAAACTCGCTGCCAAATTTGATGTTGTCCTACTGGTTGACAGGTAGGATAGTCTTCGGGTTGACAACCTGCGGCGGTGATTAATTCTAAATATTCTGTCCCACACACCCCGACAACGCCAGATTTACCTCCTCCATGATTGACCATATCTCCCCAAGCTTGTTTGAAAGCACTGGGAAATTCATTCATCATGACTCCACCATTTTCACCATCGCCAATTTGACTGACAATCGGTGGGATCAAAACATTTCCTACTTCTTGTTTATCTAAGGTTTTGGCTTCATAGTAAGGTTGCATCTGAGCAACTAATTTAGTATCTGAACCTTGGGTTTTAATTAGGGCTGTAATACTAGTTGTTTCCCCTTGGGAATTTCGGGCTATTAAAGTATGTGGTAAATGTTTTTGATTGAGAGCTTCACCGTTAATTGTTTCTACGGAATGTTCTTGTACAAGTAACCAGCGATAACCACATTCTTTTAAGGCTTTGATAAATGCAAATAAAGTGTCAGGGTGATTGGGTAGGTGCATTTCTGGGGGGGAAAATCCTTTAACTCTCGCTAGTGCTTCCCAACCAAAAATGGCGGCAAAATGATGTTGCCATGCCACGATATGCAATTTAATATCAGCTATGGGTGTGGAAGGAATGACTGCATGACCCCACATAGTCCCCAGCCATTCTACATAAGGTTGATAGGTGCGATCGCAGGTGATGCGTTTGAGATTATCTAAGATATCGTTGCGCCCCATTTGTCTGAGTCCCCACAACAGATTACCGGAGTAATCCAACATCACACGGGGATTGCAACCTTGATGGACGAGTTCGGGGATCAAGTCACCCATGCGACTATAACAATGGGCGAAAGGTGCAGCATTATGGTTGTCTCCTTCGTGAGTATGCTCAAACATATATTGCAGATTGCTAATTAACCCTCCATCATGTCCAGCCGGGATTGTGGGCTGGTGCATATGTAAGGCGATCGCAAATACAGCTTTTACATTCTCTAAGGCGATATTGCTGGAGGGTAAAAAGACAGGTGCATCATGGTTGACTACAGAAAGCACCTCTGTTTCCCAACCGGAGATATTTGGTAAGTCGTCGATGATTTCGGGCAAAGTGGGAAGCGTGGTAGGTAATGTCAGCATTTATGCTTGCTCCGAAATACGTTCAGTCTATTCTAACTCGCACTGATTACAATCCCGTTTCTGATCGGGATCGTCATCATTATTGGGGGGTAAAGGAATGTTATTTGCGGTCAATGTGTTCTACCTGGTGGGTTATTACCGTTTTTATCTGAAAAGCTCAAGTGATTGACCGCAGGGTAAAATTATCGAATTTTAGGGAGAGAGAAAATTTAGGTTCTTGACCACAATAAATCGCTAAAGCGGTAAATTTTTCTCATAAAACTCCGTTGGAAGGGGCGCTGTGGTTTTACCAAGGTGGATGGAGTGGCGATTTGTAATATTATTTCTAGTAGCCAAGGGGCTAGACGTTGACACCAAACTGCTAAATGACTTTGCCAACCAACTAGAATTTCTGGTGCATCTTTTTGTAATCCAGACACAAGTACCTCCGCGACTTCTTTAGGGTTCATGGGGATCACCCAGCGAAATAATTTTAAGTCACGCGCCATATCTGTATCTGTGAGAGTGGGTAGTAAAGCAATCACCCGGATGTTGTGTTCAGCGAGTTCGCGCCGCAAGGCTTGAGTAAAGCCGATGATGGCAAATTTGGTGGCTGAGTAAGTCGCCATTGTCGGTGCAGCTACTTTCCCCATCAAACTGGAGACATTAACGATAGTTCCTTGCTTTTGACTCACCATGCGCCGGGCTATGAGGCTGGTGAGGTTATACATTCCTAATAAGTTGACTGAAAGTTCTTCTTGCACTTGGGGTAGTTTGGTCTGCAAAAAGGACGTTTGATAGGCGACACCTGCACAGTTAACCAGGAGATCAATGGGGCCATAGTTGCGCCACAATTGGGCTACGGCAATATTGACTTCAATTGTTTTAGTTAAATCGATGGCTAAGATGGTGGTTTCCACGCCCATTGCTTGAATTTGGTCAGCCACTGCGGTTAATTTTTGGCGATCGCGTGCTACCAAAATCAACCGCTTGATCCCTCGTTGCGCTAATGCGAGTGCGATCGCTTTACCAATACCACGAGAAGCCCCTGTAATCAGAGCAACTTTTCCTTGAATATTCATCGGTTTTAACCTCCAAAATTGTGGTCTTACCCTACTCTTAGTGATTGCCGACAGATACAATCAAAGCGACTCGCTGGCTTGCACAAGGTAAGACAAAAAATCAGTCGTTATTGAAATTAAAAGGTATAGCTCAGATATGTGCGGACAGTGTTGATTACTCAAACCTCAGAATCAATTGGGTTTTTTAGAGACACGATTAGTCGCATCTGCTAACGCCCCTCCTCTCGATAAATAAGCCTTTGGTAATGAAATATTCCTGGAGTAATTTGCATTCTTCATTAAAGGCATTGCAGCCTTGTTTTCTCGATCAAAAATCAACACTGCACACAGTGGGCTGAATGGACATAGCTCATAGGTTTTATCTCTCCTAAATTCAGAGCGTTCACCAGCATCGTTACCTAAAACACACGTTAACAATTAAATCAATGTATTGCAATATTCTTTAATAAGAATTTCTTAACACTTCTTAATCTAAAGCAATATAGCAGCTTACTCCCCTCTTATGACTCCATGTCTAGTGCGGTTCCTGTCGTTCATTCATCTGGTTACCGAAAATGTGGGTTTAAAGCCCCGTCCTTATAGGACGGCTTTGGTGATATTATGTTCTTAGCGGTAAAGCGCACAAATAAAAAACGAAGTAGGTCAAGCGGACGACTCCTGATCCGGAACCCTGGTAGTATAAATCCTAAATCTTGTATAAATGTGGGAGTAAAGCAAAAATTCCAGAAATCGTTTCAAACGCGGTCGGGCAGTCCGTGTATGCTTGTGGACGTATCCAAACGGGGAGATTTGAATATTTTATATTCAGGTTTCTAGTTCGGACGGATGAAGCAAGAATCCTCATCCCTTTAGAGTGAGGAGTGTCAATTACTGTTTTATCCGGAACAAGTGGCGTAGGTGCAAATTTGGCGGCTTTTTGACCACCACAGAAACTGAGTAGTTGAGTCAAGATATCAAAGCCTTTTTGCAAAATTAACAACTATGTCATACCAATTTAATATAAAGATGCATAAATAGAATTTAACCATAAATCCAGTTCCCCTCCTCGCTTGCGGAGAGGGGTTAGGGCTGGCGTCGAAATAATATGCAGCCTCACAAATAATTGGTATCAGTAGGATTGACTCACTAAATATTGAATTTTCAAAAATATTAAGAATCCTTAATAGTATTACTATTAAGGATTGCTAAAAACCTGATTGTTGCTTAAAAATCATCCAGAAATTGACTGAGGCGGCTAATAACGGGATCAACCTCTTCAGGAGGTTCCTCGGCATAAGTATTAGCCACCTCTGACACTGGTGCTGATGGAGTTGAAGACTGAATAACTGGCTGCTCACTCACCATAGTGGCCAAATTTGCAATTTGTTGGGTAAGTTGCAAAATATGGCCTTCTATAGACTCCAAACGATGAGATTCTTTCGTTAAAAAACGTTCCTCTAGGTCAGCCAACTGACGTTGCAACTCATTGATTTTGGTTTCCACTTTGGTTTCCACCGAATCTGTTGCTACTGTTTTTGGACTAGGTTTTACAGCTTCCGGTACACATAAAGATTGCCATAGGGCTTCTTTACAGATATCACTAAAAGTTTTCTCAGGTAGTTGCTCCAAATAATTTTCCACAACTGCCAACAAACTCTCATCAGCGACTTCTGGATTGAATGTTACCGATTTAACTACCTTTTTTGACCATTGGAACATCAGTTTTAAGCCCTAGCAGCTCTAGCGGAGGATAATTGCACCTCACCATAAATATACTGCCCCAAGGCGTTAGCCTGACGGGGATTTGCAGATAAATGGGCATTAATTTGGGCTTCTTTGAGTAAACGTTGAATGTCTTCCCAGAAGAACTCACCACCCCCACCAGTGATAATGACATCAGTTACCCGCTCTGGCAACCAAGCTAACACACGACTGCAAATGTCTCGAGAAAACATTTCGATCAAGTTGGGGAGAAGATCATCAAGGTTAGAGGGCTTGCTTGCACCTTTAGGGCGATAGAACCGCTCACCTTTTGGTTTGTTCACAGCAGTAATCAGTGCTAAAGATTGACTATCAGCTCCGTCTACCTCGGCGGCTACCATGTCATAGAATTTGTTCATGCCAAACTCTTCACTTTGGGAAGCACCACGAGCGAAACGGAAGTTATCTACCATCAACATATCAATAGTTTGATGTCCGATATCAACAATTGCTACAGACATTTTAGTAAAGTCGGGAACTTTTACCGCACCGGTTTTAGGTTGTGCTTCTGACCAGAGAAGACTACCATAGCCTTCTGGCATTACCCAAACTTTGCTGATATTCAGGGATAGAGACTCGCCCCGGAAGTTCAAGATGTGAGGACCTGTTACTTGGCTAGTCAACTGGGCTTTTTCCCTTTCAAATTGTTCTAGAGACAAGAAAGGTAAACCCAGGACAACCGAGATGTCGTCTTTGAGTTTGAAGTAGCCAGCACTTGCTAACACTTTTACCAGTGCATCTTCTACTTTAGATTGACCAACGCCTAAATTTGCCCCAAAATCTGCTGCTAATTGACCAACAGCATATCCATTACCTTGATATTCCATCCATAAATCCATCAAAGGATCAGTGGCTCTGGCTTCAAAAACACCACCTTTGACCTGTTCTATGGTCATTTTTTTGACGTTGGCAGGTACAAACACGACATGACCTGCTTCGTGGTTAACACAGGTTTTGGTAGAAGTTCTGCCTAAATCAACACTGAGAATAGCTTTACCGCCCAGATTCAGTCTGGTACTTGCGGAATTGGCATTGATAGGGATATTAGCTGCCCTATTTAGAGGTATTGCAGCCGCATTCATTGGTGTAGCTGCGGAAGGTTGGTCTGTCATAAAAGCTCCTAATTCTTGATTAACTTTAAAAATTTATCATGCTGATCTGATAAACATTGGCAATGGCAAAAATTATAGACTCCGTTCAGTTTAGCTACAAATACGCCAAATGTTTAGTCGAGTCCATGGATGGATTAGGGGAATCTATAGGGAAAGTCAAAAGTAAGATGCTTGCTGTAACTTGGGTTGTGATTTTTTTATGTCCTCAATCCCTTGGCGGTTGCTATACCTAAAAACTGAGATTTCTCCAGGAAAATTCAGATTATTCGGTACTGTGAAGGGCTTTGTGACTAGATTAAGTCCGTAATTTAGCATAAAGCGGTATATTTTGGCTGTTATTCCGTCTCTGTTGCCATTTCATTAACTAATCTATCTCCAACAAATATCACAACCAACTCCCCTGCACGATTGTATATCTTAGACCAAGGTACTTGTCCACAAATTCCTACTAAAAACTACTACTCACCGACAATATAATAGTAAATATATTGATCTCTACATCTGTTTTTAGATTTCTACAGTTACAGTCAAGAGACATAATTGGGTTGAAATCCTGACTAAATCAGTGTGTTCACTGTTCACTGATTTAAAACCTTTTGTTAATTTTATAGCGATCGCCAAAAAAGTTAGGACAAAAACTGATCATAAAACCCTTGCAATCAAGAAGTTGCAATACTTCTCCCTACTCCCCACTCCCCAGCAGTTGTCGAGATTTCCTGGAAAGATCTGTGGTAGCTTTTGTCTGGTTTGTCCAGAATGTATAGGTAATTTACCTCCTGGACAAAACCTATTCCTGTTTTAAACGCTGGGGGTTAATGACTGTACTTTGGTTTCAGATTGCCATTCTAATGGATTCAAACTATGATCTTCCAACGCCATTTTTTCAATTAAACTGGCTAATCTCAAAGCTTTGAGGGCTTGTTCACCTCCTACGGAAGGTTGATTACCACCGTGGACGCAGTTGACAAAATGCTCTAATTCTGCACTTAAGGGTTGGACATTAGTGGTATAAACTTTTTCAATTAAACCATCTTGCCTGTACAGCACCTGTCGATTATCGGTAAGTGTATTATGATTTGTTTGGCGGTGAATTAAAATCTCATTTTTAAGAAAATCTGCTTCTGTAAAAGAGTTTTTGCAGTGAGCCACTATGCGGCGGATTTTGCGGTGAGTGACTTTGCTGGCTGTTAAAGTAGCAACAATACCATTAGCAAAGCCTAGAGTGGCTGTGACGTAATCTAAGTAACCAGAATCTAGAGAACGAGTACCGCTAGCGGTTAATTTTACTACTGGAGAAGCAGCTAGTTCCAGAAGTAGGTCAATGTCGTGGATCATTAAGTCCAGGACGACGGAAACATCATTGGCTCTATCTGAGTAAGGACTCATGCGATGAGCTTCTAGAGCTAGAACATTTTCTGTTTTCAGAACTTTGCTTAGTTCTCTAAATGCGGGATTGAAACGCTCAATATGTCCTACTTGCAGAATACACTGAGAATCAGCCGCAGCATTTACTAGGGATTCCGCTTCAGAAATGCTGGCTGCGATGGGCTTCTCAATTAAAACATGAATCCCGGCTAATAGACAATTGATACCTACTGCGTAATGCAGACGGGTGGGGACGGCTATACAAACGGCTTCTACATGGGGTAGAAGGTCACAGTAGTCTTCAAAAAAATGTCCTTTGTATTTACTGGCTGTTTCTAAGCCTCGTTCAACATTAATGTCTGATACGCCTACCAGTTCAACATCTTTCATTGAACTCAGTATGCGAGCATGATGTTGTCCCATGTTACCCACACCAATTACGCCTATGCGAATTGGTTTTGGTTGATTTCGCTGTGTGTATGAATTTATTTCTGCCACTGACATGCTATTTTGCACTATTATTCTCTCCTCAACCACCAAATTTAGAGATGCTACGGCCGTTGGCATTTATACTTGAAAGCCAGTTATGCTTTGTCGAAAACCATCCAGATGGTAACATAGAGGCTACATTTATGAAGAATTTCAAACTTCCTAATCAGTTCCCGAAAGTTGGCTTTTTTTGTATATTGAGTTGTAAATTAATCAAGATTTTTTCTTTACACAAAATATGTAATGTCTTTTTATTAACTTTATAAACTGATGAAGACGTAAGTAATAACCCATAAAAACCTTAGGCAATTAATGATGGGGATCAATATTTCATTGGGCAGTATTCAAAAATAAGATGATTTTGTGATCAACAATACAGAATTTTGAAAAGACTCCATAAGGTTGTATCAAAAAAGAATATATTGTAAATTGCCAACGCTGAAACACTGAACCAATTTTGGCATAATTATCTGTAAATTTGACATATTTACGACTTTAAGTTTTTCAGAGGCTGGTATAGACAGTTTTGTTTAGCTATGGTATGCACAGTAAAAACCACCATAACTAAAATCGGTTTAGGAGGACTGTAGCATTTTTTGTGGAAGTGTGATTTGGGAATGGGAAATCCAAAAGTTGAAACTGAGATGAAAGCTGTAATTTTGCTGTCTGGGGGATTAGACTCTTCCACGGTTTTGTATCAAGCTAAGGCTGAGGGTTATGAATGTTATGCAATTTCTTTTGATTACCAGCAGCGACATCGCCGAGAGTTAGACTCTGCGTTTCGGGTTGCTCAAATGGCTGGGGTAGTTCAACATCAAGTTGTGAATTTTGATTTACGACAATGGGGGGGTTCGGCTCTGACGGATGAGAAAATTAATTTACCCGAAGAGCGATCGCTTGATGAAATGTCTCAAAATATTCCTGTCACCTACGTACCTGCACGTAATACGATTTTTTTAAGTTTTGCCCTGGGCTATGGGGAAGCGATCACAGCTGAACGGGTATATATTGGTGTGAATGCTCTGGATTACTCTGGGTATCCTGATTGCCGTCCCGATTATATTGAGGCGATGCAGCAAGTTTTCCAGCTAGGAACTAAACAAGGACGTGAGGGGAACCCAATCAAAATTATTTCCCCTTTAATTGATTTAAAAAAAACCGAAATCATCCAACTTGGTAATCAATTGGGTGTTCCTTGGGATTTAACTTGGTCTTGCTATGCAGGTGATGATGTCGCTTGTGGTGTCTGTGATTCTTGCCGTTTAAGGCTAGCAGCTTTTAGGGATTTAGGTTTGCAAGACCCATTGCGTTATAGGGAGTAGGGAGTGTGGGGAGTGTGGGAGGTGTGGGAGGTGTGGGAGAAAAGATTTTTAGTTTCCAATATCCAATATCCAATACCCAATACCCAGTCCCCAGTCCCCAATCCCCAGTCCCCAATCCCCAGTCCCCAATCCCCAGTCCCCAGTCCCCAATCCCATCATTTTGCATCTAAGCGTCGGACTTGAATTTGATGCAGGCGGGGTCCGAATGCTGAGACTACGGTAAATTCTAAATTGTCGTAGTAAAAAATTTCGTCTTTGGCGGGGATTTTTTGTAATTGGTAGAGGACAAAACCCCCCAGTGTGTGGTATTCCTTCGTTAGGGGTAAGTTGAGATGTAAAACTTCGTTGAGGTCTTCGAGGTTAATTTGGGCTTGGACTAAAAATGTTTGGTTGTCTAACATTTCTACTAGCAATTCGTTGATGTTGTCAGGTTCCCCGGAGTTACCGATGATTTCGGCAATGACATCTTGGATGGTGACTAATCCTACAGTACCGCCAAATTCGTTGACGACGATGACCATAGCTGGCTTTTCTTGCTGCATCATGGGTAATAGTTCACTCAGGGGGGTTTGTTCTGGGACAAAACGGGCTTGACGCATCCACGGTTGAATATTTGTTTCTGGGGTTAGTGTTCCCATTGCTAAGGGTTCTGCCAAGTCTTTAAAATAAACTATGCCGCAAATGTCATCTAAAGAGTCTCCCATGATGGGGTAGAGGGAGTGACCGGTAGAGATCATTTCCTCAAGTAAGGTCTGGAAGGTGGCTTCTTTTGATAAGGCGACAATCCCAGTTCTGGGGGTCATGACTTCTTGGGCGATGACATCGGCAAATTCAAAGACGTTATTTAACAATTCTCGCTCTGAAAGCTCTAAACCCGTGGATTCTTTTTCTGTGGAGATGATTAGCTGTAGTTCTTCTGGGGTGACGGGCGATCGCCAACTTTGACCAGTGTATTCAATCCCAAATAGGCGCAACAAAAATCGAGTTGATTGGTTGAGAATCCAGATGAAGGGGTTAAAAAATCGGACAATCGCTTTGACGGAAGGCCCTAAAAATCTGGCCAAATCCTCTGCATATAACATAGCCACTGATTTAGGACAGAGTTCACCTAAAACAATTTGCAGATAGGCGATCAAAAAAAAGGCGATGGGAATTGAGAGGGAATGAGCGATAAAGTTACTCATTTCTAAGGGTAAAGACCAAGATGTTATCCATGACTTAACCACGACAACAATTGAACTTTCACCAATCCATCCCAGGGTCAAACTAGAAAGGGTAATACCTAACTGAGTTGTAGATAATAATCTTTCAATACTACGCTGTAATCCCTCCACTGCGATCGCCGGAATATCCCCAGCCTGAACCAGTTGATGAATCCGCGATCGCCTCACCGTCACTATAGAAAACTCCGCAGTCACAAAAAAAGCATTGATCGCAATCAGCATTAGCACCGATAACAATCTCAGCCCCACATCCGTCCAAATCAAACTAGAAAAACCACTCACCGCCAAAGCTCGTGTAAAAATCACGCCCCCATTTTGGAATTAGGTATCAAATATCAGGTATGGGAAAACAATCTTACCCACTCCCCAGCCACCACTCCCTAAGATCATCTACCTTTCTACAGGAATATTTAACACCTCTAGCTTCAGTCTTTGAGCCGGATAATCTGTCAAAGAGAGGGATATTTTATTCACATCATCCAGCAAAGCCGTAGGAATAATCACCGTACCTGAAACAATTGGGCTATCAGCAGATAATTCTGTTGGTAAGCCCTCCGTGCTAGCACTCAGTGTTCTGCCTTTTTCATCCGTGACATCCAAGAAACTATACAAAAAGCGCACAGAATCGCTACCCTTATTCTGCATATTCACTCTCATCAATAAATCACCCCCAGAGTAGCGTACAGATTGCACCGCAAAAGTTACATCCTCACTTTCCGAGATCACTGGAAAACCCGGTTGCAGTTTTTCTGCAACTTCTGCTGAAATTTCTTCCTTGGGTTTCTGCCTACTTATGCGAGTTTCTTCGTCATATTCCTCTAATGTGTCTGATTTAGCAGCCTTAGTCTTACCTTCAATCCGAGCCTTGACAATTTTGAGGATCTCATCTTCTTTCAAAAGTGCGACCCCTAGCTGTTGAGAATTATTGGCCTTGCTGCTAGGAAATTTAGATGTGGGACGAGCATCTGGGGTTGTTACACCTTTCAGCGCCTCACTCCCCATCCCAAAACCTAAAAATGCACTCACAGAACCTGCACCCAGCATCAGGAATAACAATATTAAAGTTAAAAGTACAGTGGAATTTATTTTCATCACTAACAAACTATTGCGGAAATATGCTGGCCTACTCTTAGGGTATTCAAGATTCAAGCAACTTAATCAATACTAGTCTGCACTATTTCTGAGAAAATATGTATGGGATATGTAGAATTAACTATTCTTAATTACACCAAAAGTGTAAAATTACGTTATACTGTTAATCTCAGCCAGGGTTGGCCGAGCGGTTGAGGCAGCAAACTCATAATTTGCGCGAGGCAGGTTCAACTCCTGCACCCTGGATTTTGAATAAATTAGTAGAGACGCGATTAACCGCGCCTTTACAAAAATTCCCTGATTTATCTAGATTTTATCCGCTAAAATCTGAACTCAGTCCCCACTCTCAGCCTCTCACCATTAAAACGAGGAGACATCAGCAAAGATGTGTCATAGGGATTTGGTAAGTCTGGAGTACGAATATAAGGATCATTCCCGACCTGTTGATGGAGAACATCTCGATAGAGAGTGTTAATCAACTCAGCATCCCTCCCAATTTGGTTTTCAGGAAAAGAATTTCGGAAAACTGAACCGGAACCCACAATTGAGTCTAGCTGACTCTTAGGGGTGCTATTCTCGTAGAAGTTGCCACCATGTCTAAAAAAAGCTCGCTCAAAGGCATCATAGGTACTTTCATAACTGGGTGTTTCCGTCTGAGCAACCACAACAGCAGGAAAAGCTACACCAGAAACTACCAAACCTAATAAACCAACAAAGGTTTTAAATTTTATACCCATATTCTTCACTCCTCAATGTTTTGGGCAAATCTTGACTTATGCTAAATTTCAGAACTCTTATCAGTTCAACCTTTGGTGTAACATAAATTGGGCTGTTTTGTAATGACGTATACTACTGAAAACTTGAGTAAATTAGATATTTGTGCAGCTACTACTGATTTAGAAACCCTGCGCCATAAGCTACTAGATTTATTTTGCCAACTCGCTTATCAAGAAGGTGATTTTGTCTTATCTTCTGGACAAAGTAGTTCTTATTACATTAATGGTAAACAGGTAACACTTCATCCCCAAGGCGCTTTAGCCATTGGTCGCATTCTTTTATCTCTGATTCCTTCAGACACTAAAGCGGTAGCAGGTTTAACACTGGGTGCTGATCCCATTGTATCAGCAGTGAGTGTGGTTTCTGCCTATGAAAATCGCCCTCTACCAGCGCTGATTATCCGTAAAGAAGCTAAAGGTCATGGCACAATGGCTTATATTGAAGGGCCTAATTTGCCAACTGGAGCCAAAATTATAGTGTTAGAAGATGTGGTGACAACAGGAAAGTCTGCTATGAAAGCCGTTGAGCGTCTTAGGGAAGCAGGTTATACTGTTGATACTGTAATTTCACTAATAGATAGATTACAAGGTGGCGCTGAGTTTTATCAGTCGGTGGGGTTAAACTTTGAAGCGGTGTTCACAATTAATGATCTTCAAAAACGGTATCAAGAATTAGGTAATACCAATTTAATATAAAGACGCATCAATATAACCCTACCCTAACCCTCTCTGCTTGCGGGGAGGGAACAGGATTTTACTAGGGGTTGGGGTCAAATCAACAGGTAATTAAAACTGCTGCTAAAGTTGAAGAGTTAGGAAAAATTTTGTCATGCGATCGCACTAAAATTCTTGACTCGATATATTACCAAATTTTCTATCCTTATCTAATAGATTCTCTGCGTTCTGCATTTTTGCGGTCAAAGGCTATCCATTCATCTTTGGTCATCCGCCGCACATTTTCTAAGCGTTCAATTGCCCAATAATTATATTCCATATTCAAGTCACATCCCATCCAATAACGATTAAGTTGTTCTGCAACT
Source organism: Nodularia chucula CCY0103 (assembly GCF_963923915.1). Taxonomy (NCBI): domain Bacteria; kingdom Bacillati; phylum Cyanobacteriota; class Cyanophyceae; order Nostocales; family Nodulariaceae; genus Nodularia; species Nodularia chucula. The sequence continues at coordinate 29,649 of NZ_CAWUOL010000060.1, forward strand.
ACAACAGTTGTTCCTGAACCAGAAAATGGATCAATAATTAAATCCCCTGCTTGGGAAGAAGCTAATACAAATTTTCTGATTAATTCTTCTGGTTTTTGAGTTGGGTGGGGTGTTTTTTCATCCATACCATTACAAGTAGTAGGAATTTCTATTACGTCTTTAGGCTTTGCACCTTTTGGGTTAGGTGTCCAGGTATGATGTTTTTTGGTTTTTCCTTTTCCGTAGGCGCTGGTTTGGGCTTGGGGGTGAGAGGGATACTTTAATGTGTGTGCGCCATAAGGGATTCGCACATCGTCAATATTGACTTTTACAGCATCAGATTTCCGCAAATGAATGATACTTTCATGAGAACGTCCCCAATCATTACCTAAATTAGCTTTATTTTTATAATGCCAAATTAACCACCGACAACTTTTAAAAAATTTTGAGGCTGGATGTTTTAAATCTGCTAATATTTCCGAAAAACCGCAAATATAAATTGAGCCAGTCGGCTTAAGAATACGTGAGGCTTGGCTAATCCATTCAATTGACCACTCGATATATTTTTCTTGGTTTTCAAAGTTGTCCCATGCAGCTTTTTTAATGTTATAAGGTGGGTCAGCAAAGACTAAATCAACGCTTTCAGAATCCAGTGATTTTAGCCAATCTAGGGAATTACCTTGATAAAGTTTGCCGTGAGGATGTGTATATTGCAGTTGAAATCCCTGTGTTAAAGGTTGCAATTTTTTCTCATTGATTTATGGGATTTTGGTTTACAGAAGAATGGAACAACGAACCGCCAAGACGCAAAGAACGCCAAGGAGAGAGGGAGGGTTTAATGGGAACGGATTTCTTTAACGCGCACTTTGTCAGCTTGCTACTTTCATGATATGCGATCGCCGGAGGCGGGGCTTTGCCCATCGCACATAGTAAACATTGAAAATGTGGAAAAAAGCGCATAGCAAATTTATAATATCGAAATTATGGTAAAATATGACTTTATATTCCAATAAACCATTAATTCAATGAGTGAATTATTGACTCGTATCACGCAAATTCCGGGTCAATGTGGGGGTCGTCCTTGCATTCGAGGTATGAGAATTAGAGTCAGTGACATTTTAGAAATGTTAGCGGAAAATGTCAGCTTTAGCGAGATTTTAGAAGACTTTCCTGATTTAGAAACAGAAGATATTCAAGCTTGTCTTCTGTTTGCTGCACGTCGCACTGATTTTGTCCGGTTGACAGCATGAAGATTTGGATTGATGCTCAGTTACCGCCAACATTGGCAAGTTGGATAACAAATACTTTTGCTATAGAAGCCTTTTCATTAAGAGATATTGGACTCCGCGACGCTAAAGATATAGAAATTTTTGAAGCAGCAAGAATCGCCAATGTCATCATCATAACTAAAGATAGTGATTTCGTTGATTTGGTTTGTCGGCTAGGGATACCCCCTCAAATTCTTTGGCTGACTTGTGGAAATGTGACTAATCGTAATTTGCATCAACTCTTGAATTTGACATTAGCTGATGCATTGGAAGAATTACGCCAAGGAGAAATGATTGTGGAAATCAGCAATCGTCGGTAAATAATTATTTTATCTCAACGCGATCGCACCCTTTACTACAGGCGATCGCTCTTCTGTCATTTGACACCCTTGCTTTTTAGGCTGTAGTTTAAAGATATGGTTGATAATACTGTTTTAGTTAAAATTATTTGCATGATTCTAAGTGTTTATTCGGTTGCTATTTACTTACATTCATGGTCATGATTGGTATATTTATTGCCAAAACTCTTACTATACTATTTAGTCATGACAGAACAAAATATACAAACTCAACAAGACGAGTTACAGCACATTTTTGTAGCTTATGGAATAGCCAAGCAAGGTGGAACGCAACAAGTTACATCAAGGTCAGGAAAAAGCTATGAAGTAAAAATTCCGGCTAACTGTTTGGAAGAAACTAAGCTACGCTTGAAAAGACGTAAGCCAAAGCAAAATAGTAAACGTATTTTACAGCAAAATAATAATTATTTCAAAGGAATTTTTAATAAAATTTATGAAAATTTTTCACAACAATATATAGCTTATGAAAATGGTCTTAATGTAGATGTAGATAATGAAAATGATATGATTATCATTGTCCATACATTGTTTGACAATAGTACAAACATAGAGAAAATAATATATGACTTAATCAACAATGCGGATATTAAGTTAACAAGTAAAGAAAGATGTGCGAATGTATATCAGAATATTAGCGATGCTAAATCTATAGATGACCTACCTGCTCTAAATTTATTAGAATTTATTATTTCATCATCTCAAGTAAATCCCTCAGTTTCTAAGCGATACAATATTGCAAGTCAAAGTTCTAGATTATTCAAAATAGAACAATGTATTGAAAATGCCTTAACTGCATCTAACTTAAATAAAAATGAGAAGCAGTTGATTAGAGGAACATATCAGTGTATCAGAGCCGGAGAAAACATAGCTAATTTTGAGATTTTAAATCAACTTGATACGATTACAGCACTTCCGTCTGTTATGAGGTACACTTAATTAAGATATAAATACTTTA
>NZ_CAWUOL010000061.1:0-31424 GCF_963923915.1 Nodularia chucula CCY0103
ACCGCTCTTTGGCGCTCGTCTCTCAGGCACTTATCTAATATAACGAGCGCACATAGTTTTGTCAACTCTTTTTTTAATTTATTTCAGATTTATTTTTTCATACCTCTGAAACTCTCCACAGTGCTAGGTTGTAGGCAACAATGATTTATGCACGTTGCGGATTCAGGGAGGGTAGAGCGTGAATTTTCAATCTGTGATTACTGTATTGCATCAGTTTTGGGGTGAAAGAGGTTGTTTGATCGCCCAGCCTTACGATATTGAGAAGGGAGCAGGTACAAAAAACCCGCATACATTTTTAAGAGCATTGGGGCCGGAACCTTGGTCTGTTGCCTATGTTGAACCTTGTCGTCGTCCTACTGATGGGCGCTACGGAGAAAACCCCAATCGTTTTCAACACTATTATCAGTACCAAGTTCTGATTAAGCCTTCGCCGGATAATATTCAAGAAATTTATCTTGATTCTTTGAGGGCTTTGGGGATTCGTCCAGAAGACCACGATATTCGGTTTGTGGAAGATAATTGGGAAGATGCAACGGTGGGAGCTTGGGGTACTGGTTGGGAAGTCTGGTTAGACGGGATGGAAATTACTCAGTTCACTTACTTCCAACAGTGTGGGGGAATTGATTGTAGTCCTGTGTCGATTGAAATTACTTACGGCTTAGAGCGTCTGGTGATGTATCTCCAGGAGGTGGAGGCAATTACTAAGATTGATTGGACGGATACTATTACTTATGGTGATGTGTTTCTGCAAAGTGAGATTGAGCAGTGTACTTATAATTTTGAAGGGTCAAATCCCGATTTGCTGCTGACATTGTTTAATTTATATGAGCAGGAAGCTACTCAATTAACTGAGCGGGGGTTGGTTGTACCAAGCCTGGATTATGTGATGAAGTGTTCGCACACGTTCAACTTGCTGGATGCTAGAGGTGTAATTTCGGTGACGGAGAGAACTCGTTACATTGGCAGGATTCGTCATTTGGCTCGGAAGGTTGCTCATCTATATGTTGAGCAACGGGAAAAGTTGGGTTTTCCTTTAATGAGAGGTCAAACTGTTTGATTTCTGTGGCTCAGGAAGATGAGGAGTTTTAATTTTCCTTGTTTTCCCTGCTCATTGGCGGGCATCTTGCCCGCTTTATCATATATTTTGAGATTTTGTTTGATTTGGAAGTCTGTAAATGAACTGTAAAATATACTGATTTCAGGATAATTATTGAGATGATCGCTACTATGGCTTTGCGTAAATAAGTTTTTATACAAGTAAATTATGATTCAGATAAGTGGTGTATTTATATGTCTTGGGTTTATTCTGGGATTGCTTTTGACCACAATACCTGGGGGTGGTTTTTGGATTTTAGGTTTGGGGATAATTGGGGCTGTTGTATTTAGAAAACCCAGAATACGTCAATTTACTCATAAATCAGAAAATTATGGCAGTAAGCCACAAGGAAGTGCTAATTTTTGGGAAAATACTCCCAATTCTAGAATATGGTTAGTTGCTGGGTTGGTTGGTTTGTTAGCAACGGTCTATTTTCAATGGCGATCGCCACAACCAGATGAACAAGATATTAGTACATTTATTGCGTCAGAAAATAATAGTAATCAACAACTGGTAATGGTTCGTGGCGAGGTGGTAAGTAATCCCCGTTTGACGCGCAGTGGGCGAGGACAATTTTTGTTGGCTGCTAGTCAGGTAGATGAAGTAAAGAATGAAACTGGCCCCGTAGATGTGCCTAAAGGTGTGACGGGGAAGTTATATGTGACTGTGCCTATGCTTCAGGCTACTGGTTTATATCCTGGTCAACAGGTTGCTGTGACTGGAGTTTTATATCAGCCAAGAACAGCATCCAATCCTGGTGCTTTTGATTTTCAGAAGTTTCTGAAGCAACAAGGCATTTTTGCTGGTTTGACGGGAAGACAGATTAATTTTCTGGATCAGTATGAAGAAAGGCAGTGGGGATGGTGGCAAGTTCGGCAACGCATTGTGCGATCGCAGGTTCGTTGGTTAGGTGTTCCGGCGGGACCGCTTGTAAGTGCAATGGTTTTGGGTAGTAGGGCGGTGGATTTACCTCACGATATCCGTGATTTGTTTGTAAAGGCTGGTTTGGCGCATACTTTGGCTGCTTCAGGATTTCACGTTTCTTTGGTTTTGGGTTTGATCTTACAGCTAACAAGAAATGCGTCTAAAAAGATACAATTTACCTCTGGCTGTTTGGCGTTAATTATTTTCCTGAGTTTAACTGGATTGCAACCTTCGGTACTGCGCGCTGTAATTATGGGTTTTGCGGCGTTAGTGGGTTTGCTATTAAAAAGAAGGGTAAGACAATTTGGCTCTCTGCTATTAGCGGCAACTATATTATTGTTAATTAACCCTCTATGGATATGGGATTTAGGCTTTCAACTGAGTTTTTTGGCGACACTAGGGTTAATTGTGACGGTTCCGGCAGTTGTAAAACGCTTGGATTGGTTACCATTGGCGATCGCATCTTTAATTGCTGTTCCCCTGGCTGCGACAATTTGGACTTTACCTCTGCAACTTTTTGTGTTTGGGGTGATGCCTGGTTATGGTTTGCTACTAAATATCATCAGTACACCTTTGATTGCAACGATTAGTATAGGTGGAATTATCAGTGCGATCGCAGCGTTAATTTGGCCGGAGGGTGGTAGCGCTTTAGCTGGTGTATTATATTATCCTGCTGATTGGTTAATTAAGTTAGTCGAATTATTTAGTAACTTGCCTGGTAATTCTCTCAGTCTGGGCAGTATCTCTACTTGGCAGTTACTAGCTATATATGCATTGGTTATTTCGGTTTGGCTAATAGGTTGGTGGCAAAAACGCTGGTGGTTCGCAGGTTTGATAGCTATTAGTTTGGTAGTTATCCCATTTTGGTATTCTGCAAATACATTATTTAGAATTACGGTGCTAGCAGCAGGTACAGAACCAGTTGTAGTTATTCAAGATCGAGGTAAGGTGACACTAATTAATAGTGGTGATCAGGGGACTGGACGGTTTACTATTTTACCGTTTCTCCACGAACAAGGAGTTAATCAAATAGATTGGGCGATCGCTAGTAATTTTAAATATCAGGATAGTAATTCTTGGTTAGAAGTGCTGCAAGGTTTACCAATCAAAAATTTTTATGAATATTCACCCAATCTCAAAACTACCACTGCTATTCAGGCAATTCAACAAGCAGTCCAAAAGCAACAAGGAGTTTACCAACCCTTAGCAGCAGGTCAAACAGTCAATATTGGTTCAGTGGTTGCTCAGTTAATTAATGAGCAGTTACCTATTTTACAATTTCAAATTCAAGGTCAGAATTGGCTATTAGTGGGGAATGTTAAGCCTCAAGAAGTGGAACAGCTAGTTAAATCAGGAACTTTGGTGCGTCCGCAAGTGCTGTGGTGTAGCCCTCAGTCTTTAAGAGCTTTAGTACAAATGTTTCAGCCAGAGGTAGCGATCGCCTATCATGCGAACCTTGACGCAAGAACATTATCTGAATTGAGTCAAAACCAGACACAACTATTTTTGACTAGAGAGGATGGTGCTATCCAATGGACTCCTAACGGTCAATTTGAGGCATTTGTGCAAGCAACGGAAAGTAAATCTGCGGTTTTTTGATCACAACCGATAAATCTGTCAATAGCAGCCAAGATGTTGTTTAGATATGGTTTTTGGTAAATCTCTCCTGCAATCAATTCTTTATACCTTTAAACCTTTCCTGTGCCTTCTGAAAAGCCTCTTTCATCACCGCCTGAATTTTTTCAGGATCGGGTTTCTTACCACCCATCAAATCACCAAAATAAACACAAGCACCTTCACCCAGCGCCCAAGTGTAAGCAGCAGCCCAAGAAGCAGCGATAACGCTACCGAAACCAGGCACAAATTTGATTAACTCTCGTGCAATAGCCTGTGCTAAAAAACCGCCTGCGATCGCACTGACAACACCTCCTGCCTGGGATGGAGTCACCGTTTGTCCATATAATTTACCTAGCAGACCTACCATTGAGACTTGTAAGGAAGTCAAAACTGGCATGGTAGCGAATGGTAATGGCACAGCCGCCAAGGCCGCTGCCATAATCGAAAATGGTAGGATGTAACGCCGACCAGCATCCCGGTAAATATCCCCCAGTTGCTTACCAGCTGCATCGTCTAGTAACTGATAAATTGCACGTGCTTCTGCTTCTGGAAGTAATCCTGCAAGAGAATCCCGTAATACTTCTAATCCATAAAATACAGGATGATATTCATCTTCCTCTAAAGTGAAATCGATGAGGACAGAGCGATCGTATAATCCGGTGAAATCTTGCTCAATGGCTGTAAAAGCGCGGTTGACTTCCTCATAGTTTGGTGGATAATCAGGATGATCGGCGGTACTGGGGGGATAAAGTTCATGTAAACAGGTAACAGCCAGCAGACAGGGAATTTCTGGATACTTCTGACGTAATTGTTGGGCAATTTGCCGCAATGTCTCAGTAGCGAAATCATTAATTTTAACGGTCAAAATCAGGACTCTAGCGCGGCTGCTTGACTGTTGTAAATCACTAATCAAATCCTGAATAACTGCTTGAGTATCCTGATTCACATCTCCCAGTCCCACCGTATCAGTAAAAATCAGCAATGGTAGTTCACTGGAAGGATAGGCGTAACGCTGAGTATGTTGAGTGTGGGGGCGAAATCCCTGACCCACAATTTCAGCAGATACTCCGGTTAATCCCCTCACAATTGAACTTTTACCAGCTTGAGGCTTACCAATGAGCAAGGCTTCTGTGGTTGGGAGTTCGGCTCTAACTGTGGCTAAAATTTCTGCCACCTGAGTTTCACTCACACTAAACCACCGAATGATAGTTTGTGTTATTTGCTCTAAGGGTACGCGTTTAACTAAGCTGGTTTTAGTCTGATTCCAGATGTTCGTAATCCCTTTTAACCAAGCAGTATTCGTCAACTTGGCTGTATCATCCGTCGGGGGGGTAAATTGCTCGGAATCAAGTGAGTCCTGGTGATCATCAGATGTCTGCTTCATTTGTTTATACTAGCAAAAAGACTGGACTGAAAATATTGTGAAAATTATGTTGTGCAATTACATTATTTTCTGCTATAATTGATTTAAGTCTGTGTGCAACCCCAAATATACAAACGTATATTGTTTAAGGTTCCCACGTTAGACGATCTCAAAAAATCAATAATGCCTTATTTTGCGGGCGTAGTTTAGTGGTAAAACTTTAGCCTTCCAAGCTAATAATGCGGGTTCGATTCCCGCCGCCCGCTTAAAAATAACTCTATGAGATAAATCTTATGGAGTTGTTTTATTATAAAGATTCCTCATATTGGCTGGATGCAGGGACTAAAAATTCAGATATGCGCTAACCTGAGCCAACAAATTGAGACAATAGAATAATACTCCACAAAAAATAGACATAGAAAAATTTGGCGAGGAAAAATAATGAGTACATCATTTTTAGAGTAAAACTCAATAATTTTGCATAAGCTGGATAGATTCCAGAACTATATAACAATTGAATAGACTGTTACTATATATCTCAGGAGTTAGTCATGTCTAACGCTTTCAAACATCTGGTTTGTGTCACCATCGCATTTACTCTGAGTTCCTCCGTAGGGTTAGGGGTAGTTAATTCTCAACCCGCTACCAGTTCACCCCAGTTGTTACTCACACAAAATTCTACAACGGAAGCAGATACGCTGTTTGCAGAAGCCAGAAAATTAGACCGTCAAGGGTACTTAGCCGAGGCGCTGGAAAAATATCAGCGAGTGTTGGTAATGCGGCGACAACTACAAGATAAATCAGGAGAAGCCGCAACTCTCAATTCTATCGGTGCGTTGTATAATGATTTACGTCAAATTTCCCAAGCCCGGGAAACTTTGCAACAAGCTTTATCTCTATATCAAGAATTGGGAGAACAAGCTGGAATTGGGGAAACTTTAAATAATATTGGCACAAGTTACCGACTAGAAGATGATGATACTCAGGCTTTATCATATTACCAACAAGCTTTAAAAATTTTCCGAAATGTTGCGCATAGAGAAGGTGAAGCTCTGGCATTGAGTAATATTGGTTTTACTTACTTGTGGCTGGATGACTATCCCCAAGCTTTAGAAAATTTGCAGCAAGCTTTAGCCATTAATCGCGCGATTAAAAATAGATACCGTGAAGGTAACACCTTGGGTAGAATTGGAATACTTTATTCAAACTCAAATAATTTAGAACGAGCAAACGAATTTTTTCAGCAAGCATTAGTGATACAGAGAGAAATAGGTAATAAACTTGGGGAATCGCTCACTTTATTGCAATTAGGACAAATTTACGAGGAGCAAGAAAATAATGCTCGTACTGTGGAGTTGTACCAACAAGCATTAGTAGTTGCACAAGAAATAAAAGACCAACGTTCAATAGCTAGTATTCTTGCTCTCATAGCAGGAAATTACTCTTTAAAGCAGAATAAACGTGAGCAGGCAATTGAATTGTTAAAACAAGCATTAGCTATTGCCCAAACTATCCCTGACAATAAATCACAAGAGTCTCACATTCTTTCATTAATGGCTGTTAGCTATGTCGGATTAGGAAGAATTTACGAGGAGCAAGAAAATAATGCTCGTGCTGTGGAATTGTATCAACAAGCATTAGTGATTGCACAAGAAATAAAAGACGAACCTTTAATAGCTAATATTCTTGCTCTCATAGCAGGAAATTACTCTTTAAACCAGAATAAAGATGAGCAGGCAATTGAAACTTTTCAGCAAGCATTAGCTATTGCCCAAACTATCCCTGACAATAAATCACAAGAGTCTCGGATTCTTTCATTAATGGCTGGTAGCTATTCGCAATTAGGAAATATTGAACGGTCTATTGAAATTTATGAACAAGCATTAGCTCTTAGCCAAGAAATTGCCGATGAACCAGCACAGCTAGAAATTCTCAGACAAATTAGTTGGAAATATGTTCTAAAAGTATCAACTGCAAGAACTCAGGGTTTGTATGTTCAAGCCAAAGCGGAAGCAAATAAGTTAATAGAAGTAGCTCAACAAGTATTAAACCTATCCCAAAAGCTGGCAGATACACAATCACAAGTCACGGCTTTAACTCATTTGGGACAAGCTTATCATCAGTTAAATGAAAATGAAAAAGCCCTGGAATTTTTAACACAAGCTGTGAGTATTGCGCGAGAAAATAAATATTTAGATAGTGAAAATTTAGCTCTGAATATTTTTATTAATGTTTACAACGACACAGGAGATCAGATTCAAAGTATAGCTGTCAGGTTGCGACAATTAGAAATCGCGCGCTTACAAACAGATAAACTTCAAGAAGCTACAATTTTAGCTAGTTTAGGTGGAACCTATGGCACCATTGGAGACTTTGAAAAATCTATTGAAAAATTAGAGCAAGCTGTAGCTATATTTCAGCAAATTGAACCAGAACCTAGAGTTTTACAAACAAAACTGCGCTACTTAAATTTACTCGCTTTAAGTTATAACTCAATTGGCGAATTTAACAAAGCAATCGATATTTCTCAACAGGCTTTGCAATTAGCAAAAACCTTAGAAAAACCAGAATTAATTGTCGATAGTTTGTTAACTTTAGCTAGATTTTATGATCGGATTAGAAATCTACCCCAAGCTATGGCACTTATTCAAGAAGCTTTAAGCATTGCCCAAGAAATTAAATTACCCCAACTGGAAGCAGAAGCTTTACTGAGGTTGAGCGACGCTGAAACGAAACAAGGAAATCATGATCAAGCTTTACAATTAGGGGAAAAATCATTAACTATTGCTAGACAATTAGAAAACCCTTATCTAGAAGAAAGTGCCTTATCTAAACTAGGAAATATTTACACCAACCAAGGCAACTACACCAAAGCATTAGAATTTGCTCAAGCCAGCCTCAAAGTTGTTCAGGAACAGAAATTAGGAAGCAACGAAACAAATTCTTTAACTCAATTGTCTCAAGCCTACGTAAATTTAGGCAACCTGCAAAAAGCTTTAGAAACTGCTAATCAAGCCCTCACTTTAGCGCGAACACAAAAGAATCCCTCGCACGAATCTCTAGCTTTATCTGAACTTAGCCAAATATATCACTTCCAGGGAGAATGGGAAAAATCCATTGAGGCTGCACAAGCACTGTCAGATATCGCCGATAAATCAAACAATTTCTCAGATAAATCAATTGCAGCATCTTTATTAAGCGAAAATTATAATGCACTAGGACAAACAAACAAGGTAATTGCAGTAGCTGAACCAGCTTTAACTTATTTCCAAAAAACAAATAACCGTCGTGTAGAGGCAGAGTTATTAATTAATTTAGGTGGTGCGTATAATACTATTGGAAATTATCAACAAGGTTTAAAGTTAGTCGAGCAAGGTTTGGTAATTGCACAAGAACTGAAAAATCCGGCGTTGGAATCAAAAGCTTTAGAAGGATTAGGTAGTATTTATAGTTCCCAAAATAATTATCAAAAGGCTTTGGAGTTGACACAAAAAAGTTTAGATATCGCTAAACAACTGCAAAGCCCACCTCTACAACTACGTCCTTTGTTCACTCTGGCGACTATTTACAGTGAACTGGGGGACTACGAGAAAAAGATTGAGTTATCTCAGCAAGTTGTAGAAATTACCCGTCAATTGGGTAATCGTTTAGGAGAGGGTGTAGCTTTATTGGGGATGGGTAGTGCTTATTGGTCTCAAGGGAATTATCAAAAAACAGTTGCACTGAGTGAGCAAGTTTTAACTATATCTCAGGAATTTAATCACCCATTGTTAACAGCACTTTCACAGATGTTATTAAGTATTGGTTATGGAGAGTTGGGTAATGACCAAAAAGCCCTAAATAATGCCCAAAACTTTTTAACCTTCGCCCGCCAAGTAGAAAACCCAGTATTTGAAAAAAACGCCCTCACATTTTTAGGCAGGTTACATCACAAATTTGGCAGAAAACAAGAAGCAATTACTCATTATAAACAAGCTTTAGCAATTACCTTGGAGCATCAAATTCCTGGGGCTGAAAATGCTGGTGTTTATGGTCGTTTGGCTCGTGTTTATCGGGATTTAAATCAGCCACTCATGGCGATTAATTACTATAAACAATATGTGAATCAAATTGAAGCTATTAGAGGTAATATTGAAGGTTTACCTCCACAGTTGCAAAAATCGTTTCTCAATGCTATCTATGATTTTGATAGAGTCACAATCTCTGATATTTATCGGGAATTAGCAGGATTATTATTAGCCCAAGGGCGGAATACAGAAGCCCAGCAAGTTTTAGAATTATTGAAGGTACAAGAAATTAGTGACTTTATTGCGGGAGAAGAGGAAAAAGCCCAATTACCATTAACACCCCAAGAAATTGAAATTCAAAAAAATCAGGGGACTTTAATTGCTTTTGGTCAACGGGTGAATGAGTGTGAACGTCAACAATGTTCTCAATTAAAGGAAATGCGAAATCAACGGGATAATTTAAACCGGGAATTTGCCCAAAGGTTGCAAGAAATTGAAGAACAATATGACGGTAGAGACCCAAATTTAATTTATCCGGGTAATTTTCTCGATGCTGCTCAAAAAATTGTCGCAGAACCCAGCACGATTTTAATTTATCCTTTGGTATTAGAAGATAAAATCTGGATAATGTGGGCATCTCAAGGGGTAATTATCCGCGCAGTAGAAGTGGAAACTGTAGGACAAGCCCAAGTCAATGCAACTGTGGAAAAGTTTCGGAAATTATTAGAAACTCCCTCTTCTGATGTGGCGGAAATTAAAGCTACTGGGAAAATTCTCTATGACTGGTTGGTGAAACCTATAGAGGCAGAAATTAAAGCGAATAACATTGAAAATTTAGTGTTTTCTCTCGACCGTTCTACCCGCTATATTCCTCTGAATGCTTTGTTTGATGGTGAGCAGTATTTGGTGGAAAACTATAACATATCTACTGTGATTTCTGCGGGGTTAACGAATATGAGCGATCGCTTACCCGCCAATATAGAAAATACGCCTGTATTAGCCTTGGGTTTGTCCGAAGCCAAGTCAGGTTTTCCAGCTTTATCTAACGTTATCCCGGAATTAAATGCCATTGTCCGCACACAAACCAAAGAATCTCCAGGTATTTTTCCCGGCTTAAAGTTTCTCAACCAAGAATTTACCTGGGAGTCTTTGCGAGATAACCTGGGAGGTAAAAAAATTCTCCACATCGCCACACATGGCAAATTTGTCCCCCAAAATCCTCAAGCGTCTTACTTATTATTAGGTAATGGTGATCAGTTACCCATTGCAGAAATTAATCTGTTACAAAATTGGAATAATACTCATTTAGTAGTGCTATCTGCTTGTGAAACGGCGCGGGGTGGTGCAAATCAAAATGGCATAGAAATTGCGGGAATTAGTTCCTATTTTCTGGGGACAAATAAAGCTCAAGCTGTGATAGCTTCTTTATGGCTAGTTAATGATGCCAGCACAAGTAAATTAATGCAGAAATTTTACAGTCATTTGGCTAATGAAGATACTCCCACCAAGATTGCAGCTTTGCGTCAAGCTCAATTACATTTGTTACATGGTGATGGTGCTTTGGGTGGCACATCTGAGAGGGAAACCCGTTCAATTGTAGTTAACCCTTCAAATGCACCTTCTAGAAATCAAAGTCGTGCTGTGGGTTATTCTCATCCTTATTATTGGTCGCCTTTTATTTTAATTGGTAATCATTTGTAAGGGAGAATAGGGAACAGAATACAGTCCTGGCGATTGAAATCGCGGCTACACAAACAAAGTCCGCCTACGCGGACTCAGAGAAAAATAAGGGTTTCATTTGTGTAGTTCTTGTTTCTAGGGAATGGGTTAATACCAATTCTTTGTGAGGCTGCATATTATTTCTACCCACACCTGTCAGCACCCCCCACGGGGGTTAACTCACTACTTCAAATGCGATCGCCATTGCTGCTAATCTTTGAGTATCAATACCACGAACTCCGGCTGGTAATGCTATTCCTTCTACGTTAATCTCCCCCCGTGTAGCTGCGTCTAAATCATTCAGCAAATTATTAGTTAAATCCAAAATTTCATCATTCACTGAAATCGGACTACGTGTTTTTTCCAAACCTCTGGTGACTGCTATTTTCTCTAAGGTTTGTAAAGCCGTGCGTAAAGGCGTTGTACTAGCAAGAATCAGCACTTCGGAAATACCAAAAGGTTCGCCAATAGTGAGTTTAAAACCGTCATCGCTTTGGGGAATTACCCGTTTTTGCATAGGCTGGATGATGGTTGCACTTTCGATAACACCCCAATCAAAAGGAAAAACTACATTCATATTCCCAGCCGCATCTATGACTAAAATAGTTACGTATAGGGGACGATTTTCCCGGTTTTCTACTGCAAAAGTAACTTCTATCCCTACTGGTAATTGAGGAATACCAACATGATTATTCACAACAGAAACTGGTACTGGTTGATTAGTTGGTTGTGTATTTTTGGTAATTGCACCACGAGTAGTAAAAGTTTGACTAATTAATTTTTGGTCTTCTGCCAAATTCAGAGAAGCAGTAATATTGATTTGGGATGAATTAGTGTTCCCTAGCATTTGCTTCACAATTCTCGCTGCTAGTAAAGAGCCTAATTTTGGTTGTAAGCGCTGTACTGCTTCAGTGACTGTTTCTTGGGCTTTACCAAAAGATTGAGGCAGAATTTCCTCTAAACTGGGTAAAAATAAACCAAAAGTACCCACTTCTGGTAAATCAGAAACTCGCTGTTTCTGTAATTGTTGATACCTATCTCTAGTCATTCGCCCAAAAATATATTGTAATTGTTGCTCTCTTACAGGTTGGGGTTGAATACGTGGTATCTTTTGTAGGGCTTGCCTTGCTTGTTGTGCTGTCTGATTATCTAAAGAATTATCAATACCAATTTGCAAAGTTAAATTATCAGGAATACTGCGGATACGTTCTTGTAAAATTGTCCCAGGTTCTAGTCCTGTCCCTTGACGTGTAGTGGTTTGCAGTGTACCTTGTCCTACTAATCCTTGACGAGATTCTAACTTGACTAATCCTCTTTGATTGCCGTTAGCATCTAAAGCGATAAGATAGGGGTTATTACTGAAGGCTTCTAAACTACCTAAATCAAGTCCTCCCAGCCATAGTTGCACTCTATTACCCTGAACTTGAGTAATTACAGCCTCAGCTGGTTGTGTGCGCTGAGAGATAAAATAAACTGGTGCATTGGCATTTTCTGGAGTGAGATTTGTTTCCAATTGTGGGTTTTGGATAATTCCTCTTTGCCAAGCTAAACTGTTTGTACTTTGACGAACACTTAACATCGCTCTACTTACAGGTTCATTAGCGGCGCGTTGCCAAAGATACTGCGTAAATAAATAGGTAAATGCACCTGCACTAAAATCACCAAAGGGGAAATCAAGTGCTAATTGTTCGCGCCTAGCGCTGGCGATCGCCACACCTTTAGCGATATTTTCCCGACGTTTTCTGATAAAATCTTGGGGAGACATCCCCAGTTTTCCCAACCACTGACGCTGATAATCAAGTTCTGTGGGACTAGGTTCAAGAAGAGAACCACCATCAATAGACCGCACCCGGAAAATTCCCCTTGTACCACCGCCAGAGTGACAACAGTCTAAAACAAAAGTGACATTTTCTGTTTGCAATGCAGACATGAGTAAAAACAGTGTATGTCCCATAATGTGTTCCACAGGGCCGCCTGCAAAAGGATGGCCCAAAGGTAAATGACCATCGATAGGAACCAGCGTACTATTTAAACCATCTGGGGAGTCGCGGTCGGGGTCTTGGACTTGTGAACCGTGTCCAGAGAAGTGAAACACCACCACATCCCCCGGTTTAGCTTGTTTGATGAGATGTTCTGCAAAAGCCGTGAGAATATTTTCACGAGTAGCCTGTTTATCCGTCAAAGTTAGGATATCTTGGCGGTTAAAACCATAACGGTAAGTTAATAACTCCTGCTGCATCAACACATCATTAACACAGCCAGACAAAGCTGGAATACCATTACTATACTCATTAATACCCACCAGTAGCGCCAGTTTACGGGGGGTATTTTGGGCGAGAACTTGATTATAGCGATCGCCCTGCTGCATAATATCCCATTGGCTAATACCTAGAGTTGCCAATGCAGAACCAGAAAATTGCAGAAATTGACGGCGTTTAATGTGAGACATAGCAGTTTTTTATTCAACGTTTGCTGTTTCTCTATATTTCTGCAATATTTGGGGTTATGCAACTTTCTCCTTTTTAACCGCCACCGCCACCGCCGCCACCACCACCGCCACCGCCACCGCCGCCGCCGCCACCATCACCGCCGCCACCACTTTCGTCTGTTTTACCGAAAATAACCATCCAAAGTATAATTACTGCAAAAATACCGCCCCCCCAGTTACCCCCATTAGACGAAGTTTGCCATTCAGGGACTTTAATATCAGTACCTGTACGATTAAATTTCACTTGAATTTCTAACTCTTTTTTTGGTTCTATAACTTCTTGAGAAATAAACTCAATGGTTTTAGCATCAACTTGGCGGACATTAGCAGGAACCCCAAAACTCTGAAAACTTTGGATACCCGCAGCCAATTCTTCAGGAAATTCTACTGTAACTGTAGCTTGTTTGATAGGGGCTTTACGGTCAGCAAAGATGGCTTTCCAATATACTTGGGCAACATTTTCATCAACGTGTAAACCACCAATAACACGATATTTTAATGTAAAAATATGACTAGCCGGTGGGTTCATTTCATGCCGCCAACGAATCCAGAATTGATTATTTTCAATCCCCGTTTCGCTGGCGAGCAATTGACCATTCTCAGACACAGAAGCATCAGTGATTTTATCAACTTTAGCCAAAGGAATGTAGCGATAACGTTGATTACTGTAATTTGTATTAAAGGTGTACTTCTGAGTTTCACTTACTAACATATCACCGTTATTCTGCACAGCAATATCAACATTAATCAAATCCCAATGGAAAGGTAAATCTTGAGATTTAACATGGTGAGCATCAAAAACTAGGCTAATAACAAGAGTGATACAAAATAAAAACACTCTGTGAATTAACTTACGGTACATAATTAATTACCCTTGATATACTGTAAACAATCCAAACTATTTGCGGTTATAAAGCTGATATCTGTATTTCTTCCTTTGCGCCTCTGCGTGAGACATCAACGCCATTCACCTTGAGCAATAAACCCAGACCAAAAATCAGGATTCCGCCGGTTATCCGACTCCCACATCTGCAACTGCGCCTGAAACAAAGCCACATTCGGCGATTCACCCTGCTGTAATATTTGCCGATAAAATGTCTGCATCAACAGAAGTGATTCTGCTGTCCCTTATCGATAAAGCTGCATTCCTTAATAAGTGGGAAAAAATTTGTACAGTTATCAATACTGTATTGAGTGTTTAACTCGCTTGTTCATATATCTGGCTTAATTCGCTGATTTATCCTACGAGTTAATATACTTCTATTAGTTTTGAGGTTATGCAATTTTACTTTTTCTCCCCTCCTCTAAGTGAAATATCAACGCCATTCACCTTGAACAATAAACCCCGACCAAAAATAAGGATTCCGCCATTTATCTTCCTTTTGCTCCCACATCTGCAACTGCGCCTGACGCAAAGCCACATTCGGCGCTTCACCATTCTGTAACATTCGCTGGTAAAATTTTTGCATCAATTGGGCAGTGGCGTTATCATCCACCTTCCAGAGAGACACAGCCAAGCGTTCTGCACCCGCATACATTAGCCCCCTTGTCAATCCTACTAAACCCTCACCATTGATATTGCCACCCAAACCCGTTTCACAAGCACTCAAAACCACTAAATCTGCTGGTAAATTCAAGTTAAAAATATCGCCTAATCGCAGATACCCTCTTTCTGGTTCACCGGCTTGATTAAATAAAGACAGGACAATACCTGATAACTCCGGGTTTTTGGGGTCAGCAAAACCATGAGTAGCAAAATGTACATATCGATATTGAGATAAATCCGGTTTTGTTGCCCAATTGAAATTAGCATCAAAATCAAACGCTTGCAGACTTGATTGGGGGGACACCATTTGTAAAATTGCCTTAGCTTCCTCTCGTGTACCGGGAAGTCGAGGCCACACCTCACGGTTAAGATTATTGGCGGCGCGTTGTAGGGCAGATTCGTCTAAACTGAAATTCAGGTCATTTTCAGCATTCAGGCTTTTACCTTGAAGTCGTGGGTCATCGGCAGAAAATACTGGGTCAGCCAACACAGCTAGAGTTTTGGGGGCGCTTTTGCGACCTTTGAGGGCTTGTCTTTGAGTAGCAATAGCGGTCATGGAAGGTAAGTGAACAATTTCATGGTTAATGAGTAACGGTTGATAATTCACCTCATCTTCATCAGTTGCTGTGTGGTTTAAATCAGGTAAAGTCGCACATGGCGTTGAGTATAAATTCAACAAGATTAGATTTTTCTCAGACCAATTTATGAAGTTGCACTTTATTTTATGAAACGTTCGCGTAGCGTGCGCGCAGCGCATACCGCCAAGTACGCCAAGGAAGAAGATAATTTGAGCTTTTAAACAATCAGTGCATTGTTAAGGAAAATTGGTATCAATAGAGATTTTTTATGAATGTTTTAAAAGAGAAATAATTTCATTCATTTTGTTAATTGCCTAAAGCTTACCATATTTTAAGCTATTGTTATTAACTCTTTTTTTACATTCATAATTTATGGATTTTTCCCCATTTCCTTAGCTGAGAGGAAACCAGTTTTTCCATTTTCCTAACATTAGCCAAATCAAGATTGAGTGTGGCATCAATCCAAATTTCTACAATAGTCATCAGTTCTGATTTGGAGACAGGCTGTACAACATTACTCACTTGTTTCATCGCTTGATAACTGTTGTAATACTTCTGCCTACCTTCAATAAATTCGAGAGTAGCTTGTTTTCCGGTTCCTTCCTCAACTACCATATCAATCACACCCCATTCCCAAAGTTCTGTCGCCTTATAAATTTGACCACTGAAAATCATAGCTTTGGCTTTTTGAGAACCAATCCGACGAGAAAGAAAACTATATGCTCCCATTCCAGGAAACAAATTAAATGTACTTTCAGGCAAACCAATGTTGACTTGTTTTTCGGCAATAATAAAATCGCACGCCAAAGCAGCCTCAAAGCCACCACCGAGGGCATCACCTTCTAACAAGGCAATTTTATTCATGGGCAGATTAGCTCCAGTGGATAAATTATAGACTAGTTCTATACACTGATGGGCGTAAGCCTGTAAACCCTCTCGATTCTGCTTGCGAATGTGATTGATAAATAGTTCTAAATCTCCTCCATAATTGTAAATTCCTGGGATTGTAGAGCCAATAACCAACCATTTGATGGGAGGATTTTCACTATCTGTAGAACATAAATTACGAATAGAATTAAATGCTTTTTGTATATCAGTTAGTAGGCTAGGTGTAAAGCATGGGCGAAATTTAGGCTGGAAATTCAACCAGTAAATAGCTTTAGATATGTCCAGAGAAATTTCCAATTCCTCAAATTTATCTTCGTAATGCAACATAATGTGCTGTTTATATCTACAAGTTAGTATATTTTTCACGCAATTGAGGTTATGCAAAATTCTCCTTTCCTCTTCTGCGCCTCTGGGTGAGATTAAGGTGATGTTTCGCGCCCTACCCCAACCCCTCCCGGTAAACGAAGAGGGGAGTTTCTGGGATAAATTCGCTGAGGGTGAAAATTTAGCGTTTGGTTTTCACAGCTTGCACTGCTGCATCTGCGTTAACAAGTCCTCTACCAAAGAGGTGTTGTTGAATTTTTTCGGATTTTGAACCGTAGGATTTGATATCTTCATCGGAGATACTCAGCCCTTGATAACTGGCTGTAGATTTGAGGATATCAGTTAAGCGATCGCGGTTCAATCTTCTTTGAGGATCTTCTCCTTTCATTAAGGCCACAACCCCAGAAACGGCTGGCGCGGAGAAAGATGTGCCTTGTACCCACCAATATTTACCTCTAGAATCAACTACAGCAGACCAACGGGACGTGGGATTTGGTATCCCTTGCCAAAAAGCACTTAGCCATGTTCCCCCTGTGGCGGGTATTCCACCTAACAATCCTGGTGTACCTAAGTCTCCTCCAGGTGCAACTACATCTAATCTCATTCCATAATTACTATAAGGCGCACGATGACCCCTGAAATTAGTTGCTCCCACAGCTAAGACTCCTGGATAAGCCGCAGGGTAAGCTGATTGGTCATGGTTAGAATTACCACTAGAGGCGACAATTACCAAGTTAGGATAGGCTTTGAGAATGTCAGCGATCGCTTGTTCTTCTTGTTCACTAGGCAACATTGTACCCAAGCTAAGATTAATGATATCAGCACCGCGATCAGCTGCATAGCCCAAGGCTTCAATATAAGTCACAGGATTAAAACTATCATTTAGCCCAAATACCCGCACTGGTAAAATTTGAGCGTTGGGTGCTACACCTACTAATCCTTGACCATTTTTCGGCTTTGCGGCGATAGTACCACTCACTTGAGTACCATGAAATTCGCCTCCGACTCGGTTAGTGCGGATTATGTAACGTAAAGCATTGGCGATTTCTTCTAGTGACGCATTTGGATATCGTCGTCTCAAATTGACGAACTCTCGTGGATATTGCTGAACTAATTTGGCATCGGATAATTTAAAAGTATCTTGAAATTGTGACCCCAAAATTGCCAGTTCTGTAGGATTGATACGAGTATCAGCATCACCAATTTTACAAGGGTCAGGGTTATTAGCACCATTAGAAAAATCCCAGCCGTGAACTTCTCCCGGACATTTATCAGATGCTTGCACTGTATACAAACTATCTATCAAATCAGGGTGATTCCACTGAATTAGACTATCTAAAACTGCCACAACTACACCCTGTCCGCCGTTGCTATTTTTCCAAGCTTCTTTGACCCGGATATCTGTGCGAGGAATAGCAGATTTAGTTGTAGTCTGGGGTTTTTGTAAACAGCTTTGTAAAGCATCCCAATTAGGTATATCCTGCTGTAGACATTGTTGCATGGGTGTGCTGTCCAAATGCCAAGCTAAACCTAATAAGTTGCTTTGGGGTGTAGTTTCCCGATTCACTTGAGCCACAGTTTTGGGTATAGTCTTACTCAGTTGCCATTGTTCCATGCTCTGGACTTGTGGAACAGTCGTTTCTAGATTTCTATTACTGATAGACTGCACAAAATTAGGTGAAACAGAATTTATACCTTTAATCGTGGTGAGTTGGTTAGCAACACTGAGAACTTCTGCACCTGATGCAACTGTAGATTTAACCAGATAGCGATCGCGATGAAAGCGTAATTTCCGCACAACTTCTAAATTATTTTGCTGTAAAATTTCCGTTCTTTGGCTTTCTGATAACTTAGGGTCAAAGCTGAGGATAATCTCATTAGGTAAAACAATTACATCTTGCTCGTCACTGCGACTCAGCACAGGTAAGGTGCTTTGTACATAGGGTTGCTGCTGAATACTTTGCTGTACAACATTTCCCGCCGACTGTGGCACAGTGACTACAGCATAGTTTTCGCCCAAAGGATTGACTATGGCTGGTGTAGTTAATCGCACATTGCGCTGGATATCTTGTTGGAGTTGCAGATATAGAGGTGTGGCTGCCCCTAAACTGCGAGTGGGAGGTAAATCTTTAAAAGATACGGCGATCGCATCTTGCCGTTGATTTAGCGGTATACGTTCCCCTTTATACAGGTAAAATAAATCATCGTTTTCTTGTACTTGAGCAATTGCAGATATCCGTTTTGGCATCGAAAATATACCCAAGCCAGACCAAATAAAACCAGTGAGGACAATGCAAGTTGTGATGCGTTTCATAGAGATTTTTCCTTGTTTTTGTAATTAGATGCTATTGGATTTAAACTCGACTTGATAAAACTCTGCCAGCACTTTACCCAACCATTCACTTGGATGATAACTTGTATAAGCACAAAGAGAAATTGTCTGATAATTCATCCGAATTAACATATCTGCTGATACCCATTTTGCGGAAAACCATGCTGGAAATGATAAATCTTTGTCATATAGCTTGTGGTTTGTAACAACTACTAAATCCCAGGAATCGCCTTCACTACTTTTGTTGAGAAATTGATTAAAGTAGCTGATGTTGGTAGCTAAAACAGAAATTTTACGATACATACCCAGAAGTTGATAGATAATTGTCAGAGATTCTTGGGTAGCATGAAGTTGAGTGATTCCCAGAATCCCCCATACCATAGCCCCAGAAGAGAACCCGAAAAGAAATAGCATCCCGAAAAACATCAGCATAGACCAAATATTATTACTGTCATAACTCCAAATCTGGATTGCTTTCTCAAAGCGGAGATTTAAAATTTCGTACAACCCTGAAAACAGAATAAAGCAATGTCCAAGAAAAAGCCCAAAAAATGGCAGTGAAAAAAGTAATAAGCAGGTCTTGTTCCAGATTGGATTAGAAGAGTATCTAATTCTTAGTTCTGGCTCGGTTGAGAAAACTTGAAATTCACTAGGAATTTGATCTAAATTGGACATTGAGTAATTGAATATTGGATCAGGGTAGCATTTTGTGCTTTAGCAATTTGTTTAATCTCTGCGATTGTTGGAGAGGTAAGTAATTGTGCTTTGGTATGAGGAGATAACCGGGAAATCAGTAACTCCACAAAAGCAGGTCCTCGTCCGCCTAGTGATTGTTGCAATTTTTCATTAGTAATATCTGCCTTAACAGAGTTAGAAGGAATCGAGATGGTCAACAAAGTACTGACCAAAGTAGATATCAGACTAATTGTGGTGAGTTTGAGGTATTTCTGGCGGTAATTCATTAATCAATTTTCCTGTAGGCTGACTCAGTAATATATATTTCTCAGGGTTGAGACGATATGCAAAATGTGGATATGTAGCTACAACCGGATATGGATGAAATTTACCAACCCGGTTTTAGCCAAATCGATTTAACTTTTCTGTATCTTCTCAATGGCGCTATCTGCTTTTTGGGCGAGTTCCAATTCTCCTGCTTGAGTGAATAAGGTCGATGCTTTTTGTAAATCAGCGATCGCGCCCCGATTATCACTTAACATTAAGCGGGTAAAACCTCGAAAATAGTACCCGTGAGCAAAATTAGGACTAATTTCTAGGGCTTGATCAAAATTCTCCTTGGCTGCTTGATAGTTCTCTAAACTAAAATTGCCTAATCCTTTACCAAGATAGGCATAAATATTATCAGGTTCTAACTTAATAACTTGATTAAAATCTGCGATCGCTTCCTGATATTTTTTTTCTTTTAATCTATCAAAACCCCGTTTTAAGTACATTACAGCATCATCTTTCTTTGTAGAATCAGGGACTTGTGCTGTAACTGTGGATAATATTCTGGGCTGATCTGTCCATAAACTTCTGGCTTCAGCCTTGAGTGTAATTGCGATGGTGCTTAATACCATAATTACTACTGCTAAATTAAATTTCTGCATTTTTATATCTCCTTAATTACTGGTTAAAACTACAGCAAGGTGGCATGGGTAATGACGACAATACAAAAGTTGCATAAAATGGGAATGCGTGCTTTATTGTCGTATAACTTTCGCCTTCTATCTATCTATACTTCTCAGCCCTACTGGGGTTATGCAAAAATGACAGTTATCAGTTATTAGTTCTACTATTAGCTATTGCTGGGTTACATAGTTTCTGAAGGATGTCTTCACGAAATGCTAGTAATTCATCCGAAGGTTCGGGTACAGAATAAACTTGTTGTAATACATCACTCCACAAGTTATTTTCAGCAAAGTAATTAGCTTTAGTTAGAGCGATCACTTCGGTATTTGCACCTGTGGATTGGAGTTGTTTTTCTATATTTTGTAATTCAGAACTGATGCGATCGCGCTCTTCCTTGTCCATCACTTGAAAGGGGACAAATTGCCTACCATTAACTACCCATTTATACACTTGTCCTGGTTGTAATGGTTCGCCTGTATAGGTAATATTTTGAGTATTAGCTGCTGGTTGAATCCATAAATCGATATTGCTACCCGGATGACGCACTGTTATTGTAGAAGCGTAACCTTGCCAGATAAATAAAGGGCGATCGCTCCAAACTTTTATATGTACACGCGGTACATTTGGAGAAATCATACATACTGAACTAATAGGACGAGAACCCCCATTTCTAGGTTCTATAGGCGGTTCTTTTTTATTAAACAAATTTCGATAAGCCCTGACTAACAAAGATAGCTCTTTTGTCTGTTCGGCAAGCACAACTTTTTCAGGTAAGATAGCCAAACTTGTAGAAGCTACAGCTGATAAAACTAAAGTAGATATTAGAAGTTTACGCATTTTTGTTTTTCTGAAAATAGGGAAGGACAAAGTAAAACCAAACCGTTGTCGAGGGTAAAATCCCAGGTAATAGTATGGCTATGGAAATATAAACTTGTAAGCTAACCAGTCCATAAACTCCTGTAATAACACTTAGGATAAATAACCATTGCCATCTAGACTTCTGCCTTTTTATTGGCAAAATTGATAGGCTTTTACCTACTAATATCGCCATAACAGTTATCCAGAAATCAGGAATTAGCACAACTAATCTGCGAGTCAGTAAATGATGCGCCATGAAAGCGTGAGTTTCACCTCCTGTAATTACCCGATTTTTATTCTGAGAACTTTCCCGATTCCGCCAGTATTTAACCGCAGGTGGTAAATCTCTGTGAAAATTATCCTCCCCATCTTTGCTAATTCCAGCTTCGTTATATCCCCCCGGCGCAATCATCACAATTTGCTGCTGTAAATCGGGAATCATGGCGGGATTTTCTAGTAATTCCCAAGCAGGAAGAGAATGATATACTTGCTGAGAGGGAATGGAAAAGTCAATAATTGGGTGCATCCACATTTGATTTAGCCAATAACTCAAAACTGTAATGGGTTGTAAATTCGCTCGCTGGGATGACAAAACTGTTTGGTGACTTTTGTTACCATCTTTAATGAAAGCATTAATTTGTTGCAGCAGGTCTGTTTGACTATCTAATTGCGGCTGGGGTGAGTTAGGGATTCGTTGCAATTCGTAACTTAAGGTTAATAAATTAGAAAAATGCCACGGCTGAGTTTGCCAATCATCCATCGGAAACAAGCGCATATACCAAGGTAAAATTTTGATATCACCTTGCAGACTCCAGTTGAGACTGGCAATTTCAGGTAATGCTTGTAGCCATTCACCCTTGAGATTGTGAGTTGCAGCCAAAACAAACCATGTCGGTTGGGGTGCAGAAATAGCATTTTGGATAGATTCCGCGAGGATGCGATCGCCTTGCTCTTGGGGTCGATCTAATAGATAATCAATACCGATCACCCTGGCATTTTTAGCCACTAACGCATCAACTAAACTCGCCAAATATTGACGATTCATCGGTTTGGGATTAGATATGTTCGCTTTTCTAATAGACGCTTCATCAATTTGTACTAAGAGGATGGGTGCATCGGTAACGGTTTCGACTTGATTTGTTAGTTGACGATATATAGCCTGTACCAATATGCGGCGTTGTAATGCCCATCTTTGTAGGGGTAGGGATAAACTAATAGTTAATATGAATAAGAGTGCGATCGCTTCTAGGCGAGTAGGTTTTAATTTTTCAAATATTTGTCTTATCCTAAATGGTTGGATACAAAATAACTTTGCTTCTGGATGTCGGAATAAAGAAGGAATTAAATACGCACTAGGATAAGTAAAGTTTTTTTCTAATTTAATATATTTTGTAGCTGTTAATAATGACTCATGGACATCTTTGTATTGAGCTAAAGTTTGGACAAATCGCAGAAAAAATTCCTCAGCAACCCGATTATGAATGGGTTCTCGCATCACTGCTACTTGACTAATACCCAAATCTATGAGTTTATTGGCAATACTTAAACCCTTACAAGAATTAAAAATTGCTACCTGCAAACCTCGCTCTTTAGCTATAGTTAAAGCAGGTTCAATTTCACTTAATAATAATGCCGTATTTGGAGCAATACCCAACTCACCACCAGTCAAATTAGTTTCATTACTATGACCAGCAAAAAACAAAATATCCCAGCCAGAATTAGCAGATATAGCTTGGAAAATTTTAGTTTTCAACTCAGCAATACTTTCATGCGATCGCAAACCAACAAAAGTCACATCAGCCACAGAACTTAAAGAACGAATAGCCTGCTTTTCTGCGTCAAAATTTAAATTAGATTCATCTCCTAAAATTGCTAAAATTTTCGCTTTCCTGGGAGCATAATCTGGCTCGACATTAGCAATGAGACCTCGCCGATTTAAAGGTGTACGAACAATGCGAAACTTAGTAGAATCGAGAGCAAATTCCGTACCAATTTCCCAAACTTCCCAAGGTAACCGGGCTAAATCTAGAGAATTACAAATCAAAAAAATATCAGTATTGATTGCTTTAGCTATAGTGGCTCTAATTTCATATAACTCCGCACTACGTAACCAGTGATGAAACTCATATAAAAGCTGTGCTTCCGCCTCCACTAAACGAGCGTGCCAATCAACAGGAGGTGCAGTAAAACTACCAATTTCTGCTACTTTTCCTCGCAGTTCCGTATTATAAAAACCCAGATAAATTCGTTGCCATTCCTGGTACTTGAAATTCAGCGCATCAGGATACGCCAGCGTCACCCCAATCTCTTGCCCTTGCCCCCAAGACAACTCAAAATAACAAAGCTGATTAAACTGTTGTACCTTGAGATGGAAATTAGAAACAACCATGATTTACTACAGATAAACACCAATGCACGCCGATAAATTAGACTCTTAACTCTCAAACAAAATGTACAGAAAACAATCCTCCATAACCATAAAAACTAAAGTACACACCCCGGATAAAATGTAAATGGCGGTAAATTAATTTCCACACCATCCATCAAACTTACACTCACTAAAAACTTTTCATCCCAATTGCCCACAACACGAGTAAACAAATAAGTTTCACCCTGTTCTTGATTAATTCCCTGTTCCAATAAAACGCTCGTTTGGTCACTGACGCGCAATTTTAAATGGCTAGGTAAAGTATTTTGTGAAGTTGTGCCTAAGACTAACAACAATGTCCACAAATGTGAATCAGTTTCAGATAATAAATGCCAAGTCATCGCATACAGGCGTAAGGGAATACCGGCTAAGAGTAAATCTTGATAAGCACCCCGCGCCTGAGAAGGAATTTCTAAACCTCGGTGTTGTAGTTGGTTAACAATTGTCTGAAATTCTTCTGTAGGACTTCGCATTGATACCGCAGGAGTGAAACTAGGTAATAATTTCCAGGAAAATTCCTGTGCTAATTCATCTAATTCATCCCATAACCAACGTCCTACATTTAAAGCTGGCTGTGTACATAATTTAAATAAATCTTTTAAATTGGTTTTGAGTCCAGAATTAGATGTTTGCTGTTGACAATTATAAATCCAACCCAGTAACTCTGGATGAGTAAATACAGCCGTTCCTTGTTCCCAAGTCAATATTTCCCATAATTCACATTCAGGTGATTGCAACTGGGGTAAAAAGGCGATTAAATTACTTTGCATTGTCGATGAAATGTGAGGGCGATGATCAGGAATTACTGGTAAAATAATGGCTGTTGGTTTTAGACAACGCAAATTTAATAATAAATTGTTGGCATCAGAATCAAACCAATTTAAAGGTAATTTATAAGTCCAGTCTGCTTCTGGCTGTAAATTCGCTCTTACTCGCTTTTCCGTGAGTTCCTGATAGGATATAAACCCAGAAATTATCGCTGATGCCTGTTCTTCTAAAACTTCGACCAATACATAAAAATGAGGAACATATTCTGGTAAATCTACGACTAATTGAGAAAGAGCAATTTCTGAATCATACAAATTACCAGTGGAAATTAAGCAAATTTTAAATTCACCTACCTGTAAGTTAGCAACAACAGGAATCGCGTTAGCTAAAGCTGGCTGTAAAACTGTGCATTTTTCCCGCCGAATAGTTAAAGTATTTGCTCTTTCTTGTAACCATTCTTCAAAAGCTAATAGCGCCATACCATTAATATAAGTTTGCCATTTCCGGGATATATTGAAAACTTTATTGCTCAGGTCTACTGCCTGTATAATTTGCTCAGAGGAAAGATGAACTGCGGCTGGCGAAAGGAGTTCATAGTCTAATTGTATTTGAGAAGTGTTGCTTGATAAGTTACTCATTTTTATTTACCCAATATATCTAAATAACGGCACAATTTTTCTGAAAACAGACTATTTGCTGAATTATTCTTGACTGTTCGAGATTGAATTTCTGCCTCTCTAAATAAAATAGAACTTTGTGTATGTAGTATAGAAGCAAGCTGCTGTTCAAGTTTTTTTAGACGTTCTGGGTGAGAATAATTATGTGCTAAACTAATCACGCGATCGCATAAAATTTTGACAAACTCTCGTTGCACATCAGCGCGAAAATCCTTCAGCTTAAGTAAGCGAGTTACTGCATCTTGCGCCCTTAATTCCAATGTCCGAGCAATTTCTGTCATGGACATTTTTTGACAATGAAATAGCTGGAGAGCTTTAATAAAATTTTGCGCTTTATTCCCCTTCTTCTGTTTTAGCTTCTTCTCCCACGAAGTTACAACTATATTGAATGCTGGGTCTAAACAATCCAAAAATTGATCACGATATAACTCTAAAAACTCCATTTGCTCATTTTCATTTTCATCATGATTTTCCACAGCAGCTATGTCAACAGGATATTCTCTAATATTTGGTAGAGTACGACTCTGGTTATAAATTCGATATTCTCGTAAATAAGTAGCTAGCTTCTGTAATTGGGTCATTACAGTTTCATTTTCCAGTTTTTTACCAATTACGTTTTCTAAACGAAAAGCAATTTGCTGTAGTTGTTGAGTTGTGGGTTGAGGGCATATTCCCTTGTTACCCAAAGAGATTTTTTGCAATCTTTGCAATTTATAAATTTCGTGATAACTCTTTAAAAGAGCTAAGAAATCTGCCACCTCTTTAGAGGTTAAAGCATGAAAATCCTGAAGAATTTGCTGTAGTTTTTTCGGTGAAGTATCATTTAAAATTGCCCAATCAGTTACTCGATAAAGTCCCAACTCTAAAAAAAAATTATTCAGTTCGGGATTTTGTTTTACCTTGATATTTATCCAAGTGGCTAGATGACTTCTTTCCGGTTCAAAACTTGACAAAATCTTACGCCCCAGGCATTGATAATTACCTGTTTGTTCTAAATTACCATCATCGTCTAAGACATAAGGTAATAAATCTCTGTAACTAAAACCGTGCGCTTTGCCAAATTGGGCTTCTAACTGCCAGCAAACCTGCTCAATTTGCCAGGATATTAGACACAGTAGGCAACGTTCCGCTAAACAGCGTATATCAGTAGGAGTATCTCTGGATATATGCAGCAGTTTTCGTTGCACCACTGCATCTGGTACATCACTTTTAGCCGTATATTCGGGAAATCTATCCGCAAAAAATGCTTTAGCTAGAGCAATTTCCTTAATTTTTCGTTTTCCCGCAGCATCAATTGTTACTAGCTGCCAATATCTGAATGCAGTACTCATAAGATATAAGTATTTGGAACCACCTATTAATAGCAGTATTGCCTAACATTCATTCTTAATTCCAGAGTCTGACAGCTTATGCAGTTTTGGGAAAACTTAGGATATATCGCTGTTCTGCTGCTGTGTTAATTTTAGAGAAGCCAATGTCTGAAAGCCCTGTTGTTGGAAGTTGGCTAGTTCTAAGGTAGTGCGATCGCTATCTCCAATAATGCTGTCATCTTTGAAAAATTCGTATAGTACCTTGAGAAATATCTGATAGGGTGTATATTCCTTGCTGCCAAACTTGGAGGCGTTAAGAGCATCAATTAACTTGGCCTGTGATCTAAGTCAACACTGGGGTCATCCCAAAATCCGGCAAACCAGTTAGTCTGAGGTCGTGAGCGATCGCACCAATTTTGTTGACAACGTTTAACTCAGTATTCCCTTCTAAGCCTGCTGGGGTGAAGTTGGATGAACCGACGCTACTATAGCGCTAACCTCCCCGCCCCTTTGCGTTAAAAAACATTACCCCTCTCCGCGACTGGAAAGGGGCTAAAGTGAGTTAAACAAAATTCTCACTGCTGAAAATCAGCGCGACCTAATAAGCATCTTGCAACTCGTAGAAATCAGGCGAGATATAATCCTTCCGCAAAGGCCAACCCACCCAATCTTCCGGCATCAAAAGCCGCTTAAGATTCGGATGACCTTCATAGATAATGCCGAACATATCGTAAGTTTCCCGCTCTTGCCAGTCTGCTGTTTTCCAGATCCAGTAAACTGAAGGGACACTGGGGTTTTCACGAGGTAGGAAGACTTTGACTCGGACTTCTTCAGGTTTATCAGCATTATCACTAACTTTAATCAAGTGATAGACACTAACCAAGTCCTCTCCTGGGCCAAGGTCAATACCAGACTGAAACTGAAGACAATTAAACCCGTAAGCATAAAGGGCTGTAGAGATAGGGAGTAAGAAATCTGCCCCAACTTTAACGATTTCTACTCCTTTTTTATCAGGTTCCAAAGACTCATGATCAAAACCATTTTCGGTTAACCATTGGGAAATGGGACCTGCTTTGACTAGAGACTCTTCGGCTGCTGGTACTGGTTTGGAATCTTCTTCAGCCACGGTTTTGCTCCTTTTCTTGTGTCTTTGCTGTCAGCAGCGCAGGTGGAACTGGTAAACCAATAGCTTCTGTCAATTCTTTGGGTGGTGTGTAGCGAGTTTCTGACTGCAAATATTTACCAGTTAAAATTTGCTCTGTGGGCTTGAGATTGTGAGTTGTACTGTAAAAACGGTGAGTTTGCTTAATTTGACCCCGTTCCTGCATGGAATCGTTAGCGATTTTTTTCCGCAATTTAATAATTGCGTCGATGATTGCTTCTGGGCGGGGGGGACAACCAGGCAAATAAACATCTACAGGGATGAGTTTATCAACTCCACGTACAGCTGTGGGGGAATCCATGCTGAACATTCCGCCTGTGATTGTGCAAGCACCCATAGCAATGACATATTTGGGTTCAGGCATTTGTTCATAAAGACGTACCAGTTGAGGTGCCATCTTCATGGTAATAGTGCCTGCGGTGATAATTAAATCGGCTTGACGGGGGCTAGAACGGGGAATAAGACCGAAACGGTCAAAGTCGAAACGGGAGCCGATTAAAGCGGCAAATTCGATGAAGCAGCAAGCTGTACCAAACAGCAAAGGCCAGAGACTCGAAAGTCTAGCCCAGTTATAGAGGTCATCAACTGTGGTCAGGATGACGTTTTCAGACAAATCCTGGGTGACTGTGGGTCTTGCAATCGGGTTGATGATTTGCTCTTTGTCTGGAGTTGTTAAGTTTGAATTTAAGACCATTCCAACGCTCCTTTACGCCACGCGTAGACTAGGGCAACTACAAGAATTGAAATAAAGATGAGGGCTTCAATGAATGCCAAAAGCCCCAGACGGTGGAAGGCAACCGCCCAAGGATACAAGAATACGGTTTCTACGTCAAAGACGACGAAGACGAGGGCAAACATATAGTAGCGAATGTTGAACTGAATCCAGGCTCCACCAATGGGTTCCATACCACATTCATAAGTAGTCAGCCGTTCTAGGCTATTACCACGGGGTCGCAGGAGCTTGGAGGCTGAAAGTGCAAGGGCTGGAACTAGGCTACAGATGATGAAGAAGCCTAGAAGATACTCGTAACCACTGAGGACAAACACAATGAATATCTACCGTTTATGGTGTAAATAAAGCTATTACTTTCTTTTACATTATATCTTTTTGCTTTTTCTGAACTCTGGGAAACAAACTGATTTTAGGTATCTATCGTTTTGAGGAATGATGGAAAAGTTTCATAGTTATGTCATAATTTGTAACGTATATTTAATGTTTCTCCTCTGTGAGGTTTTAGCCATGAGCGAACAAGCTAGCGAACAAGCTGTTGAAACTCCGGCATTAGATCGCTATGAATGCCGTGCCTGTGGTTATGTTTACGAACCTGAGAAGGGAGATGATAGCCATAATATCGACCCAGGAACACCGTTTGCTGAATTGCCGATAACTTGGCGTTGTCCGGTATGTACGGCGAAAAGGACGGCTTTTGCGAATGTTGGTCCGGCTGGTACGGCTTCGGGTTTTAAAGAAAATCTGGGTTATGGTTTGGGTGTTAACAGGCTGACTCCGGGTCAAAAAAATATCCTGATTTTTGGGGCTTTGGCTCTTGGTTTCTTGTTTTTTATCAGTCTCTACGGCTTACAATAAGTCCCGGTACTTTTTGTAACAGGTTTAGGGGACTGCGATCGCCATTAAGATCAAAAATTTAGAAAAAAAGTAAAAAATACTGATGCATTCAATGGGTGTTATGAAAATTTGGCAAAAATTATTTGCCTTAGTGGTGGTAGTGTTCTTGTGTATAGGTTGTAGCAAAGTTCCCTCTACGAGCTATAACCCTTGGACGATTATTTATGTACCAAGTGACTCTAAGCTGCTGGATATCGGTTTTACTGATAATCCTCTACATGGTTTTCTGGTGGGTAGCGATGCTACGCTTTTGGAAACCAATGATGGTGGTGATACTTGGAAACCATTAGCCTTGTCACTGGATGACCCGAAGACTCGCTTTGATTCAGTGAGTTTTGCAGGTAAAGAGGGCTGGATTTTAGGTGAACCTTCGTTACTGTTACATACCACTGATGAAGGTAAGTCTTGGTCGCGCATTGCTCTGAGCGAAAAGCTTCCTGGTAATCCTATTACTATTTATGCCTTGGGCGAAAATTCGGCAGAAATGGCTACTGATGTGGGGGCTATATATAGAACTCAAGACGGTGGTATGAATTGGAAAGCTCAGGTGGAAGGTGCTGTTGGTGTGGTGCGAAATCTGGAACGCTCTCCTGATGGCAAATATGTGGCTGTTTCAGCTAAGGGTAGTTTCTACTCGACTTGGGAACCTGGACAAAGTACCTGGGAACCCCATAACCGCAATAATTCTCGACGCTTAGAGAATATGGGTTTTGCTGAAAATGGGCAGTTGTGGTTGCTAGCACGAGGGGGTCAGGTGCAGTTTAGTGATCCTAATAATCGTGAAGAGTGGCAAGAACCACAAAATCCTGAGTTAGCAACTAGCTGGGGTTTACTGGATTTGGCTTATCGAACTCCCGATGAACTTTGGATTGGTGGCGGTAGCGGTAATTTGCTCCGCAGTTCTGACGGTGGTCAAACTTGGGAAAAGGATCGTGATGTGGAAGGAGTAGCAGCTAATTTATATAAAGTTGTTTTCTTCAATTCTGATCAGGGTTTCGTGATTGGCGATCGCGGTATTTTGCTAAAATACCAACCAAATATTGCTCAAGGTTTCTCACAAGAGGCCGCTTAATGGGATGATGGGCTACGGTATTAACCCTGATTTCTGAGAATAACGTTGCAACTTGTAACTGTTTCTAAACATTGTAGGATAATAGACAATAACAATCTTTGTAAAGGTAGGAATCTAAATGTCAGGTACCACTGGAGAACGTCCGTTTTCGGACATTATTACCAGCGTTCGTTACTGGGTAATTCATAGCATCACCATTCCCGCATTATTTATCGCTGGATGGCTATTTGTCCAAACCGGATTGGCTTATGATGCTTTCGGCACACCCCGTCCTAACGAATATTACACACAAACACGGCAGGAATTGCCCATTGTGAATGATCGTTTTGACGCTAAACAGCAAGTTGAACAATTTATTGGCAAGTAGTTTGAGATTATGACTAGCGGAAATGACATCAATCAACCAGTGTCTTACCCTATTTTTACGGTGAGATGGCTGGCAGTTCATACTTTAGGTGTACCTTCTGTCTTCTTTTTAGGCGCGATCGCCGCCATGCAGTTTATTCAACGGTAGGAGAAAATTATGGAAAGATCACCCAATCCGAATAATCAACCGGTTGAACTTAACCGTACTTCTTTATACCTGGGACTACTTTTAGTTTTTGTTCTAGGCATTCTGTTCTCCAGTTACTTCTTTAACTAACTAGAACAGTTTTTGTAAATCTTTGTTTATTTAATCAGTGTTGATCTGTTATTAAGGGAGGAGAGAAAGCTGTGTCTGCTGGAAGTGGAAGAATTCCCCTGTGGGTTGTCGCTACGATCGCAGGTTTAGGTGTAATTACAGTTGTAGGTATTTTCTTTTACGGAGCCTACGCTGGAGTCGGTTCTTCAATGTAAAAATAGCTTGAGTCAGAATTTTCTGGCAATTGTTTAAAATTAGCATTAACAAACCGCTTGTTTCTTTTTATTAGAGGCAGGCGGTTTGTAATTTTAATCAGTAGGATCTTTGTCTTTAACCTTAACGGGTGACAAGGTGGCTCAAGATGAGATGTGGCAATAATTTGAGAAAAT
>NZ_CAWUOL010000062.1:0-30741 GCF_963923915.1 Nodularia chucula CCY0103
CCCAGTCCCCAATCCCCAATCCCCAATCCCCAATCCCCAATCCCCAATCCCCAATTCCCAATCCCCAATCCCCAATCCCCACTTTCTGAAAATGTTACGCGTTTATCATCTATTTCTAGGAATTATTTCATTAGCATTATTAGCACCCGTGGGAATCAAAACTCTTCTCCCTAAAAATTCTCCTGGAGTAGAAGAAAATCCCATTCCTGTAACAACTACAACCCCTACCAGTTATCCCCTGACTACCCAAGAAATTCCCATCAATTTCGCTCAAGAAAATACTTGGAATAAAATTTTGGGGAAAACACCTACCCCGAAAGAATGGACAGTCACACCTTGTAACGGTGAATCACCCCTGTTGTGTATTTCCTTTCAGGGAGAACTCTTAGGAACTGTAGAAATGGAAGTTTATCCCCTTAGTGATCATCCCAACTTCCAAAAAAATCTCAAGGATGCCGGAATATCAGCCAATTCTGAATTAAAATCCGACAGTCCTGAATACCAAAGCAAGTTATTAATAGCACTCCAGGCTTGGGTTACAGATGTGAACGCTACTTTTTTAGAATCCCGTCAAAACACAGTAAATAACCAAGTTAACTTTTCCGCCTACCCACCAGAACCAGCACCCCTTGGTAAACTTCAGGGAATACGCTATGGTTTTGTTGGTATTAGGGCAGAAGGTGGAGTCCAAGAGTTACATATTAGTCATGTGGCTTTTGATGGTGAGGCTTTGTATGTCATGACTACAGCTTTTGCACCAGCCTCGGTTACAGGTAAATTTGACGAATTGGAAAACTTAGCAATTTTTCAACCTTACTTTTGGGCGATCGCCGCTAATTTAAATTTACCTCTTTAGCAGATAATGGGATCTCAATAAAAAATTCTGTACCATTTCCCGGAGTAGAATTACAAGTTAACCGTCCTTGGTGCTGAACAACTACCACCTGATAACTAATAGACAATCCCAAACCCACACCACTTCCCACTGTCTTAGTAGTAAAAAATGGGTCAAATATTTTTTGCTGTACCTCTGGTGTCATCCCATCAGCGTTATCAGCAATGGTAATTCGTAAGAGATCACCATCAATAATTTCAGTGGAAATATTAATGATGGGATTGTCTGCGGTTTCTCCGTGAGTGCATGATTTTTTTAAAGCATCAATGGCATTATTTAAGATATTCAGAAATACTTGATTGATTTGACTAGCAAAACAAGTCACCTTCGGTAGTTCCGCATAATTTTTGATCACTTGAATTTTGGGACCATTACTAGTGCATTCCAATCGATGTTCTAAAATCATTAAAGTATTATCGATACCTGCATGAATATCCACAGCTTTCATTTCAGCTTCATCTAAGCGGGAAAAGTTGCGTAATCCCAAAACAATATTTTGAATCCGGGAACTACCTACATTCATAGACTCGATAATTTTCGGTAAATCTTCACAGAGGAAATCCAAGTCAATTTCTGCGGCTTTCTTTGTTACTAAATCAAAATCTTTTTGCTGACAGATAGTGATGAAATTTAATAAATCTTCCACATATCGATTCACGTGTTCAATATTAGCGTGAATAAAATTGATAGGATTATTAATTTCATGAGCAATTCCCGCCACCATTTGCCCTAAAGAAGACATTTTTTCACTTTGGATTAATTGAGCTTGGGTACTTTGTAATTCCGCCAGTGCTTGTTGTAAACTTTGATTTTTTTCGTAAATTTCTTGGGTACGTTTCTCTACTTTTGCCTCTAATTGTTGATTAGATTGTGCTAAACTATGATATAGTATTGCATTTTCTAAAGAAATTGCAGCTTGAGTAGTCAAGAGTTTAAGAACTTCAATGCGATCGCGTGGAAATGCTCCTGTAGTGACATGATTTTCTAGATAAATAATCCCCATTAATTTACCTTGATTGATAATGGGAATACATAACAAACTTTGCGGTTGCTGACTGAGAATATAGGGATCTTCTGCTAGGAATCTTTCAGTTGTACCATCATCACTCACAAATACCTCTAAAGTCCGTTTGACATATTTAATCAAAGTAATAGGGACATCTGCACTTACTTCTAAGCTCACTGATGGAAAATATGTCGTGATATTTCCAGAATTAGAACTACAAGCAACAGCAGTGACAATTAACGGTAACTCTTCATCTTCAGTCATCATCAGCACCGATTTAGCCGCTCCCGCATTTTCCATCACAACTTCCATGATGGTAGAAAGCAGTTTATCCAGTTTTATTTCCTCAGAAAGTGCTTGAGAAGCTTTAATGACAGCAGCCAAATCTAAAGAGTCAGAAATACTTATGTTAGAAGTAGAAGTTAATATAGATTGATCAATAGTATCAACAGTGTTGTCTATTTCAGGGAGAGTATAATGTTTTGGTTGTAGTGTACAAGCGAGCAATTGGGGATAACGTTTCACCAAATCATTAACTTTAGCTGCTGCTCCCCAGCGAATATAAGCATAGTAAGCATCAACTAAATAAGTTTGACCAATCTTGTTTTTTCCCCATTCGAGATAAAATTTAGCCGCCAGTTCATAAGCGAGAGCTTCTTCATTAAGATACTCATGTTCTTGGGATAAAGCAATAGCTTGATCATATAATTCCATTGCTGGCAAATATTCACCATTTACCCGATGTATTTCAGCTTCTACTAAATAAAACTTATGAAGATAATTCATAGGAGCATGATCTGCATATTGTCGTAATTTTGCTTGGTTATCTGCCACCTGCTGCATTAAATTATCTTGCTCATTTTCCTCCGTGGGGTATATAGCTAAAGCTGTCAGGGAATCATAAAAATAAAATACAGGGAGGGTAATCATTTCATGATCTCCTGAAAGATATTTTTTAATTTTTAGAGAATTTTCTTGATATCCAATATACTTACCAAATAAATAGCAAATCATAAATTTATATACATAGTAATAACTCAAGCCACTAATATCATTTGCCTGAGTTAGCACTGTTAATAATATATCTTCTTCGGCTGTATTCGTGAGAAAATTATCACCATCATCAGAACTGCCTAACAAATACTTAATACTCCGCCAATGTATTTGACAATATTGGACTATGTGCGATTGCTTAAGATTTCTGAGAATATGAATGTATTCTTTAATTTCTGCTTCTAGAGTTGTTAA
The DNA here is from genome assembly GCF_963923915.1 of Nodularia chucula CCY0103. Classification (NCBI taxonomy): domain Bacteria; kingdom Bacillati; phylum Cyanobacteriota; class Cyanophyceae; order Nostocales; family Nodulariaceae; genus Nodularia; species Nodularia chucula. The sequence continues at coordinate 3,150 of NZ_CAWUOL010000062.1, forward strand.
TTCTCGACCAATTAAATAAGAATTTTGACATCTAGCGTGTATACAGCAACTAGCATAGTCAAAATTTCCTGTTTCTAATCCAATGTGATAACCCTCTAACAAAATTGGCAGAGTTTCTCGAATATGATGCTTGAGATGAAATATTAATGATCCTAAAAGATATAAGATGTTAGCTTTAATATCTGTCAGCTTAAACTGATCAATTAGCTTCAGTCCTAAATTACCGAACTCATCTGCTGCTGCAATATTGTTTTCAATCCGAATTAATAGGATTCCATAACCTACATAAAAAGCAGAAGATAAAGGAGCATTTCCATATTTAATGGATAACTGAACCTGTGAAAAAACAATTAGTGGGAATAATAATGAATTGGCAATATAGGTCGCAGCACCCATACTAGATAAAATGCGAATAATTGCCAGTTGTTTTTCATCGGTCATGAATGGTAAGTTGAGTAAATCCGTACAAGTTTTATCCGCCAGTAATGCTGTGGTTTCTGCAAAAGCTGTCCCGACATCACTCAGAGTGGGGGAATCTGGAAAATTTATCCCAAAATATTCTAATACTTGCCGGGCAATGGCGATCGCATCCAACAATTGATTCTGAGATGTATAAACTTGAATTTTGATTTGATAAACTTTGGCTTTCTCTAGTACGGTTTTAGCTTTTGCTAAAAATATCTCAGCTAATTGTTCCATCTCCTCAAACTTGCAGGCTAAATATGCTACCTCTATAGCTGTTTCATATAAAGAGAAAGTTAGCTCATATTCTGTTAACCAGCTATCATCTGTAAGTAGATTAATTCCCGTAGTTAGATACTTCCAGGCGGAGGGGTAAGCCATTGATGCTAACGCTTTACGTCCAGCAAATAAATTCATTTCCGCCAACTCTTGACGTTCTGCTGTCAGGTGAATTGTGGGTATAGCGATATTAAATTGATTGACTATTTCAAAAATGATGTTTTCTATTTCAGATATTGCCGTATTTTTTAACAATAATTGCCCAATTTTCAGGTGAATTTCCGCTTTTTTAGCTGCGGGAATTAAAGTATAAGCAGCTTGTTGTACACGGTCATGAATAAATTTATACTTAACTAATTCTTCATCAGGATATTTGGCTACTGTATGAGACATTTCGCCTTCCAGGAAAACCAAACCTTGTAGTAAAGCTGGCCATAAATTGTTGGCTACATCTGCGGTTAATTGCTCATTGACAATAGCTAAAGTATTTAAGTCAAATTCATTACCTATACAAGCTGCTAATTTTAGCAGTTGTTGAGTGGCTATTGGCAATTTCATAAGTTGAATTGACATCAGTTCTAGCACGTCATCTGTGAGGGCTAATACCTGAATTTTATCTATATCATATTGCCAATATCCTAATTTAAAATCAAATTTCAATAATCCCTCTTGATATAAAAACTTGAGAAATTCATGTGTAAAGAAAGGATTTCCCTTAGTTTTAGTAAACACCATTTGTGTGAGTGCGATCGCCTCATTTTCTCCACAGAGCAAAGTATCAGCAATTAACTGATTTAAATGAGCTTGTCTTAAGGGTGTTAATCTGATATTACTGATAATAGCGCCATGTTGTTTGATTTCTTTGAGAGCGCAAGACAGGGAATGTGTTTGATTAACTTCATTTTCTCGGTAAACACCAATAATTAATAGACCAGGTTGATTTTTTAAGCCAGAACTAAAATTCAGAAAATCTTGATTATTGCTAGCGCTGAGTAATAATTGAATAAATTTCAAAGATGTAGCATCTGCCCATTGCAAATCATCCAAAAATATCACTAAAGGATGTTCCTTATTCATAAAAACTTGGATAAATCTTTGCAATAATAAATTAAAGCGGTTTTCCGTAGCAGTGCTAGATAATTCTGCCACATCAGGTTGTTTACCAATAATTAGTTCCAGTTCGGGAATCAGATTAGTAATTACTTGACCTTGTGTACCCAACACCGCCAAAATTTTAGCTTTCCATTGGGAGATTTCAGTATCTGTTTGTAAAAGAATTTGTGTAATTAAGTCCCTAAAAGATTGCAAAAATCCCGATAAAGGAATCCCTCGTTTAAACTGGTCATATTTACCTTTAATAAAATAACTACGTTGTCGCAAAATTGGTTTATGAATTTCATTAACTACGGCTGTTTTGCCAATACCAGATAATCCTGTCACCAAAATAATTTCTGTTGTCCCACTACTAACGCGGTCAAAAGCTGCAAGTAGTTTTTTGACTTCTGCATCCCGTCCGTAGAGTTTTTCTGGAGTCAAGAAACGGTCAGATATATCCTTTTGTCCTAATTGAATACTGGTAATATTTCCGGTTGCTTCCCACTGCTGCAAACATTGTTCTAAATCATGTTTAAGTCCGTAAGCACTTTGATAACGGTCTTCGGCATTTTTGTTCATCAGTTTCCTGATAATTGCAGACAGTGTGGGGGGAATCTGACTATTAACTTCGGTGACTGTGGGTGGTTGTTTAGCAATGTGACAATAGATTAACTCCATCGGGTCTGTGGTCGTGAAGGGTAATTGACCTGTAAGGAGTTGGAAAAATGTCACACCCAAAGAATAAAAATCACTGCGGTAATCAATCCCTCGGTTCATTCTTCCTGTTTGTTCGGGGGAGATATAAGCTAGAGTCCCTTCTAAAACATTGGGATTCGTCAGAAATTGAATTTCTCTAGGTAGTACAGTAGAAATACTGAAATCTATCAGTTTAACTTCTAGAGTCTGGGGTCGAATGATGATGTTAGCGGGTTTAATATCTTTATGAATGATGCGATTTTTTTCCTGGGGAAGGCTACCGCTATGTAGTTGCTCTAAAGTAGATGCTATTTGGATAGCAATAGCAAAAAACTCTCTGAGGGCTAAACCATTTCCCGGTTGCTGAGTTTTCCCAGCTAACCAATCTTGGAGGGATATACCGCCCACGTCCTCCATGACTAAAACATCACCGTTAGAGTAATTTTCTAAGGCTAAAGGTTTGACTATGCCAGAAATATCCAGGTTTTTACTGATGATGTACTGATTACGAAACTGAGCAATTTCTCTGAATGTCGGGCATTCATTCCGTTTCAGTTTGAGGATCACACCTTTTTGGTCTGTTTCTCTGATGGCTCGATAAACTAGGGTTTTATGGCTGCAATAAATCTGCTCGATAATCCGATATCCAGGAATAGTAAATCTAGTATTAGATAGCACTGACATTACAGCAACTCTCAGGGTATTTTGCCTTTAGCTTATTATGCCCTGAAGATATACGTTAAATATGATAATTTATGCGGCAAAAAGTTATATTTTCGGCAAATGGGGTGTGGGGAGTGTGGGGAGTGTGGGAGGTGTGGGGAGTGTGGGTATTGGAAACTAAAAATCTTTCTCCCTTGCACCCTGCCCCCTGCACCCCTGCCCCCCTGCCTCTTCCCAATACCCAATACCCAGTCCCCAGTCCCCATTAAATTTCCGCTACAGCTCGTTCAATTAAGCGACGTGCTAAGGTTTGAGTCCCTGTGTGTTCGTAGTAATTGGTGGCTACATCCAAAAATGCGGCGAGATAATCTAATTTATCGTCGGCGAGTTGCACAAAACTTTGCAAGTTACTCACTACTTTTTGCGGAGTTAAGTTATTTTGGGTAACTATGCCACCCATCCAACCTTTCACTGAGTCAAAACTTTCGCTGATAAAGTTCAATTTAGCGCCAGCACTGTCACCGGGAATTGCATCTTGAATACCTTGGAAGGTGGAGTTTTGTTGTAATTCCTGGGGATTCATCTGATTTAATGCTGATAAGGCGCTATCAATAAAGTTTGGCCCCAGTGGTATTAAACCATCAACGCAAACCAACGCTACCATGCGAATTAAAGATTCACCACTATACTCGCCCAAGGAGGCGACAAAATCGCCGATGCTGTCTCCGGGAATGCCGTTAATTTGACAGAAGGCGACTAATTCCACTACTAATTTTAGGCACAAATCAATAGTTTGGGCTTTGTCGGCTTTGGGGGTCATTTTGTTTAAAAAACCCAAGAGGGGAATTTTTTCACCGACTTTGTTGGCGAAGGCTGCTGCACCCAAGGCTTTATCGGTTTTATCTACGGTTTGATAAAGCCACATTGCTCTTTGGTATCCTTGGGATTTGTCGTTGTAAAGATAAATGGCGCGTTCACCAATTTGCTGAATTAAAGCTTCATCAGTTTCATGGGTGACGGTCTTGATGGTGTTGACAAAGCCCACGGTATTGTGCCACTGTCCCGGAGCGACAAAATCCAGGGACTTTAACATGGAAACGGTCAAGCCACTGGTGGGAAGTTCATCAACTAATTCAAAAATTGGTTTGTTCACAGGTTTCTCCTTGGGGTGTTCACAGTTATCACTAAATAAGTAGGTGTGATAACTTTTTACTGTTGATTGATTTAATCGGGGATAGTTACAGCTATTGCAATGTGGCTAAACCATTGAGATTAAATTTGGCAATCCATGCGGCGCGATCGCTGGCGGTAAAGGACGGATCACGGGATAATACTTTGACTTGGTAACGATTATTTACCAATACTGCTGTTTGAGTGTTGCCAATTTCCCGCGCTGGATAACCTGCAATTTGGGTGGTGCTGCTGCTATAGTTCTCTGCTGTGGCGGGTGTGCTGATGGTGTCGAAAATAGCTAACATGGCTAAGTTTTGACCGTTTCTTTTTAAGACTGCTTCGGCAAAACCTTGTTTTTCTTGGGTAAATACTCTCTCGTAACCATCACCAGCAGCAGGAAAGAATTTATTAAATTCTCCTCCCTGAGTAGCATCTTTGACGACTGCTTGACCTCTTTGTTGTTGGGTGCTTTCCTGCTGTACTTGGTCAAAACGACCGGGTGCGTCGGGGGTACAGGCGGTGGTGAGTAATAAAACTGACAGCAATAAACTAGCGAAAATTCGAGAAATGCGCGGGAATTTCATGTTTTAATGTTCCTGATATTTCAACTTTGAGCCATGCGGTGTGCTATTACAGCATAAAATGGGTCTCCTCCCCCAGCACCTAACCACTGTAAAAAATTTGGGACTGTGGATTGATTGACAATTACTTCTGGGGCTGTAAATCCGGGAACTGAGGCGAAATAGTGCTTGACTAATTCCACCCTAGTCTTTTCGGAAGCGTCGCGCCAAACCTGAATAGCTTTTTGGAAAAACATTCGGTTAGAAAAGCTGATAATTGCCAGACCTCCTGGTTTGAGGATACGATAAATTTCGGCAAATAGGGCTTCTGGATACTGAATATATTGGATAGAAACGCAGTTGAGAACAGCATCAAAACTTTGGTCTGGTAGGGGTAGTTGTGGTTGCTGATTCAGGTTTTGCACAAAATAATTATTTAAGCGGGGATTCCGGGCTAATTCTGCGGCGTTGAGTCCGTGTCCTTCAATGTGAGCAAATTCCATTTCTGCGGGGAGATGGGAGACCCAACTGCTCATTATATCTAGGATACGGGTGTTTGGTTGCAGGCGATCGCCATATAAATCTGTTAACTGTTGAATAAATCCTGCATCTACATGGGTAACGAATCGGGGATAGTCGTAAAATAGCTGGTCGTCTGTATCGTCTAATTTCTGGCGTTGATCTGGTTTGAGGATCATAAAAGATTATATTCAGTAAGTTTAGATAATATTCTGTATTCTATTGAATCTAAAGAATAAAAGAGAGGAGAGAATCAAGATTAATTCCATGCTATTTAGATTACGTCTATTCCCTTATCTCAGTTTACTCTTGTGGATACTGCCGTTACTGCTATTAAGTTCTGGGGAAAATAGCGTCATGGCTCATGATGAAGGGCTTTACGCCAGGCGATCGCGTGTGATGTTTGAATCTGGTGATTGGATAGCGCCTTGGGGAACTGTGCATCATAAAACCCCAGGCCCCTATTGGCTAATAGCTATCTCCTATCAGTTATTTGGCATTAGCGAAACTAGTATTAGGCTACCCAGTATGATTGCTGGTATTTTCAGCTTATTACTCATCTATGAAATCGGTAAAATTATCCTGAGTCAAAACATAGCTTGGTTAGCAGGTTTAATTTTAAGTGTGCAGTTTCTCTGGTTGCAATATTGCCGATTGGGTACGCCAGATGTGCCGATGATATTTTTAGTATTGTTAGCTATTTTTGCCTTACTGCAAGCAGAATTACATGATAAATATAGATATTTATGGAGTTTTATTGCTGGGTTAAGTTTAGGTTTGGGCTTTTTAATCAGAAGTTTTATGATTATTTTGCCTATTGTGGCTTTATTACCTTATTTAATTGCAGAACATCGCCGCCATCGTCATCTGAGCAACCCTAGTTTATATTTAGGTTTTGTGGTGGGTTTAATTCCCACATCGGTTTGGCTGTGGCTAAATTGGATGCGTTATGGCAGTGATAGTTATCAAGAATTAGTTAGGTTTGTCTTACAGTTAGGCTCAAATGAGCGTAGTGGTAATGGCATCATATTTTATTTCTGGAATGTCCCAATCAAAGCCTTTCCTTGGTTCTTTTTTGGTATTTTGGGCTTAGTATTGCTGCTGCGTCGTCCCCTACCTCGCTACCAATTAATATTAGTTGGTTTCCCCATTACACTATTTGGAGAATTGAGTATTTTTTCCACTCGTTTATCTCACTATAGTTTGTGTCTTTATCCGTTTATAGCTATGCTGGCGGCGGTGGGTTTAAGTTGGTTTGCTGAGAATTTGTATTTAAGCCCAGCCATTAAAAGCGAAGATTATCGAGAAAATCAGTCTAACTGGGTAAATGGTAAAAATCAGCCAGTGGCGGGTTATCTCAGCTATGGCTTTGGTGCATTGGGCATTTTATTAGTGCTAGCAGGGATGGTTGTTGATAATGAGGAGATTCGCAAGTATGGCATAGTGGGCTTAATTATGGGCTGTGCTTGGTTAATTCTGCCCATAGTGTGGCTTGGTCGTTACCAGTTTAAGTATTGGTTGGCGGGTTGGTTGATTCCTTGTTGGTTAGCCTTAGCTGTGGCTAGCGGTTTAGGTTTATTGGGTGACTATAATCCAGAGGTGAGAGTTTTTTTACAACAACCTGCGATCGCCACAATTCTGCAAAATCACCCAATTTATTTTATCCAGATAGACGGAAAAACTGCGGTACTACTGAATTTTTATACTCCCATTCATGGGGGACAGGTAAACTCAATAACTGAATTACCACCCTCTAGCTATGCTTGGATTTATGCAACCCAGGGGGCGGAATCAAGCACACCTCACCAAGTGATTGGTACTGTCAAAAATCACCAATTGATTAGAAGGACTGGGGAGTAGGGACTGGGGACTGGGGATTGGGGACTGGGGACTAGGGACTGGGGACTGGGGACTAGGGACTGGGGACTAGGGACTGGGGACTGGGGACTGGGTATTGAGAAGTAACAATCTTTCCCCACACCTCCCACACTCCCCACACTCCCTATTTCTTCCTCTTCTTGGTGGTAAAGACAGTAGTAAACATCATTAACATCCCCCCTAGAAGAATAGCGATCGCAAGTCCCCCTGTAATTAAGTCAAGTAAATTGCTGTTCTCCATAGTAAGTGTTTAAAAATCTACTCCGCGTTTGAGTTCTACACCGTGATTGGCATAATGTTTGTGACAGTATACCTCAGAGTGAACGCTGGCTAAATCAAAATAGGCTGGTTGTTGTTGACAGCGACCAGTAATAATTACTTCCGTGTCGCGGGGTTTGTTGAGTAAGGCTTCCACTATGGGTTCAATGGGTAGTAGTTCGAGGTCTACTGTGGGGTTGAGTTCATCAAGAATAATGGTTTTATAGAGTCCAGAGGCGATCGCACTTTTAGCAATTTCCCATCCTCTTTGAGCTTCTATATAGTCGGCTTCTTGACGAGAATTGCGCCAAACAATGGCATCTCGCCCACAACGTTGATGATCTACTACTTCCGGGTATGATTGCTGTAAAGCGGCGATCGCCGCATCTTCTGTATAGCCACTACCACCTTTGAGCCATTGCATAATTAACACACGGGTAGAACCAGGATGATTGATTCCCCTCCCAATAGCTTTTAATGCTTTCCCTAATGCACTAGTTGACTTACCTTTCCCCGCCCCAGTATAAATTTCAATCCCCTCTAAAAACAATTCTTTAGCTCTGGGATGGTCTTGGGGTTTCATTTCTGAGTGTAAATCGGCAATATCCAGCAAATTTTGCGGTGCGGCTCGTCCGGTGGCGATGATTTCTAATTCGTGGGGTTTGGATTGTAATGTCCGTACCACCTCATCCACTGGTAGCAAACCTAAGTCTAAAACTGGGTTAATTTCATCTAAAACCACAACTGAATATAAACCAGAGGCGATCGCACCTTTGGCCACATCCCAACCCCGTGCTGCTTCTTCTCTATCAAACAGGGTAATTTGATCATGTCCAAAAAATTCTGCTCTCCCAGTCCGCACCTGATCAATTAAATGGGGAAACCCTCGCTGTAAAGCGGCGATCGCCCCATCCTCATCATAATCACGCTCTGGACCCTTTAAAAACCGCAACAGTAGAACCCGGCCTGAGTCCCCTGGGGTATTGATTCCCAACCCTATAGAGCGTAACACTACCCCTAAAGCCGCTTGAGACTTCCCTTTTCCCACACCGTCATAAACGTGAATTTGGCCTGTGAGCCGCTCAGGACGCACTTGCGCCGTGCGAATACCGATGCCGTTCCTTGTCATCTCTTGAAAAGCTGTAACGTGGCAATCTCCAATTTTACCTTGAAAACCAAAAGCCTCTCAGTAGTATAACCACTGATATACCCCGACAGAGGAAAGCTAACAGGCTATAGTATCAAAAAGATAATATGTGTGACGACAAAAAATCACTTTTATACAAACCCTGTCTGGCTGTAACCACTGACTTAATTTCCCTAAACCCCCAACTAGAGTAATTTATGCTTGGAATTGAAAACTTTGCTATCCCTAAAGTTCTGCCTATCGGCGCTATGTTGTTTGAATTTTTGTTTTTACTAATTGCTATTCCCATAGAAGCATACGTTTTAAACAGGAAACTAAAATTCGATAAACAAACTAGTACATTTTATGCTATATCCATAAACCTTTTTTCCAGTACCATTGGTTGGATAATATTTTTTAGCATTGAGCCAATATTACCCATCAATCTCAAAGCAGAATTAATTAGTTATGTATTCTTTCATAATTTCCGCAACCAAGGGACACAATCATTCTTGCTGTTTACAGCATTTGTTATGTTTTTTATTACATTTTTTATGAAATTTTTCCTGTTAAAATTCTTAATAATCTCCTTAAAGGAAAATTTAAAAGCAATATATGCCAACAACCCCGAAAATAATCGTTTAAAATGGCGACGCAACAGCATTTCTAGATTACAAAATACTAATTTAGTGACTACTATATTAATAGCAAACTCTCTCAGTTACAGTGCTATTAGCCTGATTATATTATTGAGCAGAAAATAAAAAATTGGAGGCGTGAAGGTGCAAAGTTTATTAAAAGATGTCTTGGGATTTTTAAGTTTCTTTGCGGGGATTTATGAGGGATCTAAAAAAATATTTCTTCCCCCCAAAGCTTATGCATGGCAAACCTTTATTTATTTAAGTGTTTTTTCCTGGGTTTTTTCACTTTTATCTGCGGGTTATGTCCGAACTATTATTGCCTTTCTAGGGTGGTTATTTTTAATTGCTGGTACAGCTTGGTACACCACAGAAGACCCTTTAAGAGTTCCGGGAACTTTTATGCCGGTGGGAGCAGTAATAACTGGTTTTTTGGTGAGTGTTTTTGCATTTAGTAATCCAGAAAATATGATTACATCCAGGACAATTGTCCTATGGCCGACATTTTCGGCAATTATTACCGCAGTTCCTGAATTTGTTGAAGGTACTGATACTAGTACAAAAGCGAAACTTCCTAAACCAGAAGTTAGGAAAAAAGTTATAGTTTTATTGGGTACTAGTATGCTAATTAGTTGCTGGCTTCAGTTTTACTTTGTCATAGATAATTGGTTAGTACAATATCCCAGTTTACTCACAGATAATTTTGAGCGAAGTAATTTTGTGGTAAGAATTGTAGAACCACAAATAGAAACAGAGGAAGCACCAGCAGGAGAAACAGAAGTCCAACAAATTCCTAAAAATGGGGTGACAATTTTAGATACTTTGCAAATTCGAGTAGAAGAAGAATTAAATCAAACCCCTTGGTCACAAGTGGAAAGATGGTTAATAGATGTTACTGATGAAGTGAGAAGGTTGGGAAATCAAGTTATCAATCAGACACTAGGAGAGTATGAAGAAAGAAATTTATGGCGTGTAGAGGCGCGTGTGACTAATATCGAATCTGGATATGAATTAAATTTACTGAGTATTTGGAATGGTCCAAGTTCTAATCGTCAAGGATATTATCTGGAAAAATCTTGTCGGATTGAACCAATAGCGATATCTGAAATAAGTGGTAGAATCCCTCTCAGTCAAGTAGAAGCGATAAATACCGTTGCAGAAGTTGAATGCGATCCTTTAAGTAGATTTATTGCGGGTGCGCCACCAGCAAAGCAGTGAGGGAAAATGTGAGAAACTGGGGAATAATGGAATTGATTAGGGATTTTTAACTAAAAACCATGAATGTCGGCAGAGTTTTTTTTATTGCGAAGAATGTATTTCAGCAAATGGTGCGCGATCGCATTCTCTATATTATCGGCTTTTATGCCATTTTACTGGCCATCGGTCTGCGGGTATTACCAGAATTTGCCGCCGCTACTGAGGATAAAATGTTCTTAGACTTCGGTATAGCAGCAATGAGTGTTGTCACGTTAATTGTGGCGATTTTTGTGGGTACGGGACTAGTTAATCAGGAAATCGATAAACGCACTATCTTACTGTTAATCGCTAAACCTGTCAGCCGCATTGAAATTATTTGTGGTAAATTCCTGGGTTTAGCCTCTGTGCTGGCTGTATTGGTGGCTGTAATGACGGTAATTTATTTAGGATTTTTACAGCTTGGTAATATTCCCCATTCCGCACTCAGTATTTTAATTGGGTCAGGTTTTTTAATTGTCCAGTCATCTTTAATTACTGCTGTGGCGATTACTTTCGGTGTATTTACTAGTTCTCTATTGGCAGTAACTTTAACATTTGCTGTTTATTTAATGGGGAATATTACTCCTGATTTAGTCAATTTGGGCCGTTTGAGCGATAACCTGATGCTGCAACGGGTGACTCAAGCTTTGTACTTGATATTACCGGATTTATCCCGATTAGATTTAAAAAATGATGTGGTTTATGGCTTACCCGCCTTACCTGATCCTAGTGTATTAATTAGCAGCGTCGTTTATGGCTTAGTTTATATGATTTTGTTGTTGGCGATCGCCAATCTTCTCTTTTTGCGGCGTGAGTTTTGAGCAACCATACCATTAAGTGGGAGGTGTGGGGAGTGTGGGAAGTGTGGGGAGTGTGGGAAGTGCGGGAAGTGTGGGAAGAAAGATTTTTAGTTTCCAGTACCCAGTACCCAATCTCCAGTACCCAATCCCCAGTCCCCAGTACCCAGTACCCAGTACCCTAAATATCAATCAATAATTACTATGTGCGGCTCGGTAATTTCGCCATTCGGCATGATAGTATCTTGCAATTTAGCATAACTAATTTTGGTGTGCCAAAGATTAGCCTCACTGAAGTTAGCTTTGCTTAAGTTTGCTGATGTCAGGTCAGCATGAGTCAAGTTTACCTTAGTTAAATTAGCTTCTAGTAATGTAGCTCCACATAGCTTGGCGTTAGTGAGATTGGATCTAAATAAGTTAGCTGTAATTAGGGATGCTTCAATGAAAATAGCTGCGGTCAAGTCAGCTTCAGTTAAATCTGCATCACAGAGAGAAGCTCCCCAAAAGTTAGTATAGTTGCATTGCGATCGCCGCAAATAGCAACCACATAAATTGGCATAGCTGAAATCAGCCGCAGATAAATTCGCTAAAGACAAATCAGCCGCAGATAAATTAGTTTCACGCAGATTAGCCGCAGATAAATTAGCGCCATTCAGCTTAGTATTCTGGAGATTAGAACCAGACAAATTCGCCCCTTGTAAATTGGCTCTCATCAAATCCATACCACTTAAATCAACCCCCATCAACTCCATACCACTGAAATCACAGCTACTGAAATCTCTACGCTGACAAAATTTATCTCGGATTTGGCTTAATATTTCTTGTTTGTCAGCATAATTTCTCATGGTATTCACCTCAAATATCAATATTCACAGAGATTAGTTTTCTGACTTGTGCGCCAAAAAGTTTGCACAACTCATCGGCTGGTGGGTGATTGTCACTGTATATCGAGATTACACCTGAAACACTCATAAACTGCATCAATATTGCAGAATAAATTGCCTAAAAATTGGTGATGTACCGAAAATCCAAGGTTTAACTAGTTTAGGTAACAAGAAATGATGACATATAGGACTCTTCTGTGATTTTTGTGAGACTACACGGCGCTATGTACTTAGATATTTTCCACAAATGAAAAAGGTTGTTTATCGACTCCCAATCGCCCTATAGGTGTTCTTCTCAGTTACATTAGATGATGAGCGATCGCACAAATACATTAGACAAAGCAACAGAGAAATGGACTCTAACTTGGGCAATCTGGCGGGAATTAAAATCCTAGTGGTAGATGACGACCTGGATTCACGAGATTTTATTTGCTTTGTCCTCGAAGCAGAAGGGGCAGAAGTTATATCGGTTTCATCGGCGATGGAAGCACTCAAAACCCTGCCCGAATCACAGGTAGATGTCCTGTTAAGCGATATCGGAATGCCGAAAATGGATGGTTATATGTTGATGCGTGAGGTCAGAAGTTGGACTCCAGAACAAGGGGGAAACACACCAGCGATCGCACTTACTGCCTATGCTGGAGAATGTAACCAAGAACAAGCATTATCCGCCGGCTTTCAGATGCACGTCACTAAGCCAGCCGAACCCACAGAATTAGTCCTAGCCGTTGCCAGACTGGCTGGAAAAACAGTCAATAGTGGAGTAGGGAGTGGGGAGTAGGGAGTGGGTATCAGGTATTGGGGACTGGGGATTGGGGACTGGGAATTGGGAAGTAACAATCTTTCCCCCTGCACCCTGCACCCCTGCCTCTTCCCCCCTACCTCTTACTCCTCGCCCCAGGTTTGTAACTGCAAGTACACAAGGAGTAAGGTAACGGCTAACAGCACAGTAGCAGCGGCGGCGGCGTAACCAAAATCAAATTGGGAAAAGGCTTCTTGGTAAATGTAGTAAACCAGCAAGTTAGTAGAGTTGAGGGGACCACCACCAGTAATTACATAAACTTGTTCAAAACTGCGTAAGGTAAAAATGGCTGTGGTGACGGTGGCAAATATCATTGTGGGTTGCAACCCTGGTAAAGTTACGTGCCAAAACTGCTGCCAAGCATTAGCCCCATCTAGTTCTGCGGCTTCGTAGCGACTGGGGGGAATAGCTTGTATCCCTGCCAAAAATACCACCATATTAAAGCCCAATTGTTTCCAAATACTCAGGACAATTAATACTGGCATTGCCCAAGTTGTACTTCCTAACCAGGGAATGGGTGCAATACCAAAGAAGTTTAAAAATTCGTTGGCTGGGCCGGATGTTTGAAATAGCCAGCGAAACCCTAAACCAGCCGCCACCAGGGAGATAATTGAAGGTAAAAAATAGGCACTACGCAGCAGTCCCCGCAAGGCGAGAGATTTATCTAATAACACCGCTAGCCCCAAGGGGATGATTAAGCTGGGAATGACTGTGGCTACAGTAAAATATATGGTGTTGCCTAAGACTTGCCAAAAATCTGGGGTCTGTAGCAAGCGGGAATAATTCCTTAAACCTACCCAAGTTGTACCTGATGCGGTGAAACTTCCAGTAGTAAAACTGAGGTAGCACAAATAAGCAATCGGCCAAATAATGAAGATACTTAGTAAAATCAGCGCCGGGGAGAGAAAAATCCAAGCCGCAAATGTATCATTATCTAACCAGGACTTAGTATATGTTTTTGGCATTTATAATTTTTCCTCTTTGTTGTTATGACTCTTTGCCCTGATTCTACCGTTAGCCTAGTTGCTCCCAGTGTTACTAAAACCCTATTTTCCCATAGCACTCCTTTAAAACTGGGGGTTATGGCTTCTGGTAGTGGCAGTAATTTTGAAGCTGTTGCCCAAGCGATCGCCAATCAACAACTTAACGCCCAAATTCAAGTTTTAATTTATAATAACCCTTCAGCGAAAGCAGCAGTCAGGGCAGCTAATCACGGTGTGGAAGCTGTATTATTAAATCACCGCGACTATTCCGACCGAGAAGCATTTGACGGAGAAATTGTCAATACCTTGCAGAGACATGATGTTGATTGGGTGATTATGGCTGGTTGGATGCGCTTGGTGACACCAGTTTTAATTGATGCCTTTCCAGATAAAATCATTAATATCCATCCTAGTTTGTTGCCCAGTTTTAAAGGTATTAATGCTGTAGAACAAGCTTTAGCATCAGGTGTCAAAATTACAGGCTGTACTGTACATTTAGTGTGTTTGGAAGTAGACAGCGGCCCCATATTAATGCAAGCTGCTGTGCCAATTTTACCAGAGGATACCGCAGAAACTCTACACGCCAGGATTCAAATTCAGGAACATCGCATTTTACCACAGGCGATCGCCCTAGCTGCGGCCAGGTAAATCAATAGAAATAGACGTGCGCCAAATCGCCATTCTCTAAACCCAGAAACCAGCATCACTTAAATGATAGATCACGATAGACTATTTAAAGAATTAATCCAAACATTCTTTTGGGAATTTATTGAACTATTTTTACCAGAAGTTTTAGAGTATGTTGCACAAGACAGCCTCAACTTTTTAACAGAAGAAATATTTACCGATGTCACCACAGGAGAAAAAAGAAGAGTAGACTTATTAGCACAGGTCAAATGGAGAGGAGAAGACAGTTATTTTCTAATTCACCTAGAAAACCAAGCATATAATCAAAAAGAAATTGAACGGCGGATGTTTCATTACTTCGCCCGTTTAGATGCTAAATTTTTAATGCCAATTTTCCCTATAGTTATATTTTCCTACGACGAACCCAAAAGGCCAGAAAAAAGCCAATATGTAGTTGAGTTTCCCCATCGCAAGATTTTAGAATTTAACTATGTTGCCATTCAATTAAATAATCTCAACTGGCGAAGTTTTTTAAATAAACCAAATCCCGTAGCCGCCGCCTTAATGGCAAAAATGAACTTTCCACCAGAAGAGAAAATCAGAGTTAAGCTAGAATGCTTAAGGATGTTAGTTACGCTGCAATTAAACCCTGCTAAAATAGAATTAATTTCTGGTTTTATTGACACCTACCTAAAATTAAACACAACTGAAGAACAAGAATTAAACGCTGAACTACACGAAGCTAATTTAATTGAAGAGGAAAAAATCATGGAAATAGTGACAAGTTGGATGGAAAGGGGCATTGAACAAGGAGAACAAAAAATTGTTAAAAGACTAATAAAGCGGCGATTTAATGATATTACCCCTGCTATAGAAAGCCGAATTAATGAATTATCTTCACCACAAATCGAAAGTCTAGCAGATGCGATTTTTGATTTGCAAAGTTTAGAAGATTTAATCAATTGGTTAGAGCAACAAAGGTAATAAGATAGTAGTGAAAACTTTAGTCATATTCATGTTTTGTGCGAAATGTCATCGGTGTTTCAATATCCGAAAACAAACCTTTAAGCAGTTTTAACTTGGCGCAATTTCCAGAAAAAGCCAGAAACCCAATTTGTGATCATGTGGGCAATAATTGGTACTAATAAGTTACCAGTAAATAAGGCACTAAAACCTAACATTAAGCCAATGATAGTTGCCCAAATTACATAAGGCCATTGTTCCGAACCACTGAGATGCAAAACCCCAAAGGCTAAACTGGAAACAATCACTGCTACATAATTGAAGCCTAAAGCAGGCAACATCACACCCCGAAATAATAGTTCTTCACTTAAGGCCGGGAGTAAACCCAGCCAAATCAGGTCGGGTAGAACTAAAGGTTTGATCACTATATTCAGATAATAGTCAGCGCTTTTACGGTAGGGAGGACAGAGGCGATAAGCTAAACCACTGAAAGCTGTAATCACTAATGCTAGGCCTAACCCTAACAGGACATCTCTGGGGGAGAATTGCCATTTTAATAAGTAAAAATTGTCATAGGTTAGCAATACTTTGGCGACTACCCACAACAGGATTGCAGTCACTCCCATAGCGACTAATACTTGGGTACGTGTTAAGTATGGAATTTCTGGTTCTTGATTTTGTTGTTCAACCACGGGTTTTTGGGAATTAGAGATTGGGGAAACTATATGATAACTGGCTTTAATGACGATATTTGAGGACTGAGGGCGGCGGGATTGATGCCGGCTTTATGAGCTACTAATACTCCTACTGCCTCTAAATATGAGTTTACCTGCAAAGCTGTGATTCCTAACGCTGGGGCGGGAACTTGCATGATAGTTTGATTTTCTGCCACAGTGATAATTTGGCACTGCTTTTGGTTTAAACTGATTAAGGCACTACTCCCACAAGCATTTACAGGTGCGATCGCACAATCTACTTGATCTGCCCAAATATCATCTGCTAAAGATGTCATTGGATCTTTTTCTATAATAAATTGTGGGGCGCGACTTAAACCCACTAGGACGCAGGGTAAAAAAGTATACCCTAATTCTTCCGCAGCCGAACGAGGGGATAAATTGGGTTCTGGGGGGGCGCTGGCTAAAGCTGGAGCATGGGCGCAGGGTATTTTAAAGGTGCGGACGATTAAATGGCTAATTACGGCTTCTGCACCAGCTAAAGGGTCTACCCCTTGGCCTTGACGATAATTTTGTACTGCTTGTTCATCTATATTATCGGGGAAACGGGCGACAACTGCGATCGCATCCGCACCAGCTTTGTGAATTAATATTTCCGCCGCCCTGAGTAAACTGTCAGGGTTGCCAATGGTTCCCCAACTAGCCCCTGATGATGAGGTGCGTAATTCTACGTTTAGCGGTGCATCAGTAACCACATAATCTGTAAGAGTTAAACCCAGGGTAGCCCTGGCTGCATCGGCTGCTTGCAGGTGTCGCAGTTGTAATTCTGGTTCAATCCCTTGGTCTAAAAGCAAACCGATTTTATTCTGACGCACCGGGCGTAAACCCCAGCACCCAGAGGCAAATTTATCAAGTCCGCAACCTTCCACATAAAGAGTGTTGGGGAGGTTCCAATACAAACTAGCACCATTGAGGACATTGGGGTGAGTAATTAGGCGATCGCACACCTGTGATATAACCTTAGCGACAGGCAAAGCATCACCAGCATAACCGCCAATTGCTGCTCCCACCCCAGTAGGTATAATTAAAATCGCTGTATAAGGACGTTGATTCACTCGGCTGATGCAGAATCCAATGTCACAACAGCTTCAACAGTAGCTTTTTGCTGTGGTTCATCCACAGAAGTAATCGCCCAACGCAGAGGTTCACCCTGCTTTTGCAACTCAGCCTCAATTGCCTTTTCTAACTCAGTGGGAGTTTCTTGCAAATCAACCTCTGCGGTAATAAAATGAGTTGTCATCGTATTAATTCCTGAATATGACTAGTTTCTACAATAACTGATATTAGTCACCAGTCATCACATAACTGATAACTGTTCACTGATGATTAGTCTTTACCAAATTGCAACTTATAAACGATTTCTTCCTTTTCAGTATCAATTTTTAAATCAGAACGGGGATAAGCAACACACAGCAAAGCGTAACCCTGTTTTTGTAGTTCGAGACTCACGCCCATACCCTCAGCTTGATCTACAGTTCCCTGAGTAATTTGACCAGCGCAAGTAGTACAAACCCCTGCATTGCAAGAACTAGGTAAATCTAGACCAGCCGCCTCAGCTACTGATAAGATTGTTTCATTTTCCGGGACTTGTAAAGTATGAATTTTACCTTGGTGGTTAATTTCAACGGTGTAAGTGTTGGACATATACAAAATCAGGGGATGCAACGGACAAGTTAATTATTCTATCTGAAATTAGTTAAAAATATTGCAGATATCCCATAAATATTTAGATTAATTCACAGATCAATGTTCTTAAAGTCCCATTTTTTAGGGAAGTTTAGGGGGATGTAAAAATATTGAATCCAACACCAATAATTAATTTTGCAGATATCAGCTTACAAATAATTGAGGATTGCTATATAATCAGGGGTTGAATTATATACCATAATTTACTCAAAATTTACATCGAATGACACGTTTTATACATGATAAATTCGCCAAAGACTATCTAGAAGAATTATTAAAAGATTATGGAGAAGTCAAAGCATCAGAAAAAGTTTCAGGAGAAATTAAAGAAATAGATGTTTTATTCACTCCTGCTAAACAAAAAAGCGCTAATATCCAAGTATTGGGTTTATTAGGAAGATTTGCCGAACATCCAGCCATCATAGAACCATATCGCAATCCAGCTTCTAGCGATGAAATCTGCGACTGTCTTCTCAAGTTATTAGAAATCAAGGCTTTATTACGACGAGAAGCCAAAGCCAATAAAATCAAACTTCAGGAGTCAGAAATTCCTAAATTGTGGATTTTAACCCCCACCATATCTGAAACTCGGTTGTCTAGCTTTGGAACAGTTCAAAAACAAAGTTGGTTATCAGGAGTACATTTTCTAGCAGATGCCTTGCGGACAGCAATTGTGGCGATACACCAACTACCGCAAACACCGGAAACATTATGGTTAAGGCTTTTGGGTAGGGGAAGTGTGCAGTCACAAGCAATTGTCGAGTTGCAAGCGTTACCATTAGATCACCCATACCAGAAAGCGACCCTGGAATTAGTTTACAACTTGCGTGAAAACTTGAAAGTAAATCAAGAACTAGAAGCAGATGATAGGGAGTTAATTATGCGATTAGAACCACTGTATCAAAGAAATAGAGAACAAGCTAAAGAAGAAGGCAGACAAGAGGGAAGACAAGAAGGAGAACAACAATTAATAATACGTCTACTTAATCGCCGTATCGGTGAAATTGATGCTTTATTAATCGAGCGAATTGCCGGGTTATCGATTGAACAGTTAGAGAACTTAGGAGAGGCGTTATTAGACTTTTCTAGTGTTGCTGATTTAGAAACTTGGTTTAACCAACAATCAGAATAAATTATCAATAGCATTTCCTGTTCTATTGACGTACCAAATTATCTGCGTGTATCTGCGTTTAATTATTGTTGCTTGTACTTCACTGGAATGGGAATTGCCATAACCCAAGTCTGATTATAAAACAACACTAAACAGACTTGATGATCTTATATCAAAGGTGAAAGATATTGAATTAACAAAAACTATCCTGAAAGTATAAAATCAAATTCCTAATAATCAATTACCCGTAAGGCTTTCGGCTATAAAAAGCAGGTAAAGTTTTATAGCCAAGATTTGCCTAAAAATATTTCATAATGAAGAAGAGAACATCCCAATGGAGAACACGAAAATGCTAGAACAATACCGTGATCATGTTGCGGAACGCGCCCAACTCGGTATTCCCCCTTTACCATTGGATGCGAAGCAAACTTCACAACTGTGCGACTTGCTGCAAAATCCGCCGGAGGGTGAAGAAGATACATTATTGCATTTATTGTGCGATCGCGTGCCTCCCGGAGTAGATGAAGCAGCTTATGTCAAAGCGGGATTTCTGACAGCCATTGCCAAAAGCGAAATTACCAGTTCCTTAGTTACTCCCGTAGCCGCAGTACAATTACTGGGAACAATGGTAGGCGGTTATAACGTGCAATCCTTAATTGATTTGCTGAAAATTTCTAGTGGCGAATCAGAAGAGGGAGAAACACCTTTAGTCATGAAGGGTGAAGGTAGAGAACCCATCGCTGCTTATGCCGCGGCCTCCCTCAGTAAAATTCTTTTGGTGTATGATGCCTTTCATGATGTCTTAGAATTATCCCAAACAAATCCTTTCGCCAAGCGAGTGGTTGACTCTTGGGCAAATGCGGAATGGTTTACTATTCGCCCCACAGTACCAGAAGCCATTACTGTCACCGTGTTTAAAGTCCCTGGGGAAACCAACACCGATGACTTATCCCCAGCCACCCACGCCACCACCCGCCCGGATATTCCCTTACACGCCCTAGCCATGCTAGAGTCACGGCAACCGGGAAGTTTAGAAACCATTGTCGAGTTAAAACAAAAAGGACATCCACTGGCTTACGTCGGCGATGTTGTCGGTACTGGTTCCTCGCGCAAATCTGCCATTAACTCAGTATTGTGGCATTTAGGAAATGATATACCTTATGTACCAAACAAACGCGCTGGGGGTTATATTTTAGGTAATGCGATCGCGCCAATTTTCTTTAACACAGCCGAAGATGCCGGTGCTTTGCCCATTGAATGCGATGTCAGTAACTTAGAAACTGGTATGGTAATTACCATCCATCCCTACAAAGGCGAAATCACCAACGAAGCCGGCGAAGTCATTTCCACCTTCACCCTCAAACCCGAAACCATCTTTGATGAAGTCCGCGCCGGTGGACGCATTCCCTTACTCATTGGCCGTACCCTCACCGACAAAACCCGCGAAGCATTGGGTTTAGAACCCAGCACAGTATTTATTCGTCCCCAAGAACCCCAGGATACAGGCAAAGGTTACACCCTCGCCCAAAAAATGGTCGGTAAAGCTTGCGGTTTACCCGGTGTACGTCCGGGGACATCATGCGAACCCCTAATGACTACCGTTGGTTCCCAGGATACCACAGGCCCCATGACCCGCGACGAATTAAAAGAACTCGCTTGTTTGGGTTTCAGTGCAGACTTAGTAATGCAGAGTTTCTGTCACACAGCCGCATATCCCAAACCAGTAGACATTAAAACACACCAAGAACTCCCAGATTTCTTTGCCCAACGGGCAGGTGTCGCTTTACGTCCCGGCGATGGTATTATTCACTCTTGGTTAAACCGGATGCTGTTACCCGATACAGTGGGAACAGGTGGCGACTCCCATACTCGCTTCCCCTTGGGTATATCCTTTCCTGCTGGTTCTGGATTAGTCGCCTTTGCTGGTGCATTGGGTGTCATGCCCTTAGATATGCCAGAATCAGTCTTAGTCCGCTTCAAAGGAGAATTGCAACCCGGAATCACCTTACGAGATATTGTTAACGCCATTCCTTACGTTGCGATTCAAAAAGGTTTGCTGACAGTAGAGAAGCAGAATAAGAAAAATATCTACTCAGGGCGCATTCTGGAAATAGAAGGCTTACCAGATTTGAAAGTAGAACAAGCCTTTGAACTCACCGACGCTTCCGCCGAACGTTCTTGTGCAGGTTGTACAATTAAGCTGAGTGTCGAGACAGTTTCTGAATATCTGCGTTCCAATGTCAGCCTGTTAAAGAACATGGTAGCTAGGGGTTACACAGATGCACGTACCATTATGCGCCGGGTGGCGAAAATGGAAGAATGGTTAGCAAACCCCACCTTAATGGAAGCTGATGCAGATGCGGAATATGCAGAAATCATTGAAATTGATTTAAACGAAATCACAGAACCAATTGTCGCTGCACCCAATGACCCTGATAATGTCAAATTATTATCAGAAGTTGCCAATGACCCAGTACAAGAAGTATTTGTAGGTTCTTGTATGACCAATATCGGTCATTATCGAGCAACAGGTAAAGTATTAGAAGGTGCAGGTGCAGTGCAAGCCCGGTTGTGGATTTGTCCACCTACGCGCATGGATGAATATCAATTAAAACAAGAAGGTGTGTATAACATCTTTGAAGCGGCAAATGCGCGTACAGAAATGCCTGGATGTAGTTTATGTATGGGGAATCAGGCGCGAGTTAAAGATGGTACGACTGTGTTTTCTACCTCAACTCGTAACTTCAACAATCGCATGGGTAAAGATGCGCGAGTTTACCTTGGTTCGGCAGAATTAGCCGCCGTTTGTGCGTTGTTGGGACGCATTCCCACAGTGCAGGAATATTTGGATATTGTGGCAGAAAAGATTCATCCTTTTGCTGATGATTTGTATCGGTATTTAAACTTTGATCAAATCGCCGGTTTTGAAGATGAGGGTAGGGTGATTAGTCAGGAGGAACAGGCAGCTTTGGTATAATGTAGTTGGGGTGAGTCTTGATGGCTCACCTGGACTTTACGAGTATAGTATTAAAGGTCATTATTAAGATTTTTTACATTATACATTAAACCAGTGCAATGGTAAATTTAAATATATTTGTACAACGTAAATTAATCAACTAATCTCTGGCTACAAACACTAGGAAAAATTAATCGTTAAATATGGTCACTCAATTAGAAATTACAAATCAGCGCAAAGAAAGTGCGGAACAAGAAATCCGTGAAAAAACGAAGCGTGTTGACTACAACACTTTAGAGTACCCTATTGAAGTAATTGTTCAAAAATATTTGGACGGAAAAGATAAAGATGAAAATGAAGTGTTTATTCCAGATTATCAGCGAGAGATGTCTTGGGATGAAGATAGGCAATCAAAATTTATCGAATCTGTAATTTTAGGTTTACCACTTCCTTATATTTTTGTTGCTGACATATCAGGATCAGAGGATTTAGCCCGGTTAGAAATTATAGATGGTACACAACGTATTCGGACTTTAGACGAATTTATTAATAATAGACTAAGATTACAAAATCTTAAGAAGTTGGAAAATTTGAATGGGTTTAATTTTCAAGATTTACCACTACCACGCCAAAGGCGTTTTAACAGAACTACGATTAGAATGATTCAATTAACAGAAGATGCAGATGAAGAAATTAGAAGGGATCTTTTTGAAAGAATTAACACTGGTAGTCTTGAATTAAACGAAATGGAGAAACGCAGGGGAAGTTATCCAGGAAAGTTTCTTGATTTGGTTGAGGAATTATCAAAATCTCAAAAATTTATAGATTTATGCTCTTTTAGTAAAACTGAAATTGATAAAAGAGATACTCAAGAATTTGTTTTACGGTTTTTTGCCTTTCTAAATAATTATCAAAATTACCGTGATTTTGATAACAAAGTTCATGATTTCTTGGATGAATATTTAAAACAGGAAAATAAATCCGATGTAGACAAAATAAATGCTATGAGAAATGAATTTTATTCAATGTTAGAATTTGTAGAACGACACTGCCCCAATTCTTTACATATTTATCTAAAAACTAAGAACCTCTATAAACCTACAACTCGAATTAAGTTTGAATCTATTACGGTAGGTATTGCCTTGGCGTTAAGAGAAAATCCAAATCTAAAACCAAAATCTACTTCTTTTTTAGATTCTGATGATTTTGAAAAATTAACAAAATCCGATGCTAGTAGTTCCCAAAATAAAGTTATTCGTCGTATTGAATATGTTCGTGATCAGCTTTTAGTTAATTCATGAAAAGTACATTATTTCAAAATTTTGATGAACGCGCTCAAGAAGTTAGTAGATACTTTTTATTATTAAAAAATTTAGAGAAAGGTTCAATTCAACTAAGAATGGGAAATGCAAGCAATCCAAAAACTAAGCCGATCAACAACGATTTAGAAAAAACTCTTAAAGCGACAGGATATTTGTTACTTTACAACCTAGTTGAAGCTACAATGCGTAATGCAATTGAAACAATTTTTGATGAATTAAAAACTAAAAGAGTTTCTTTCGATGAAGTTAGAGAAGAAATTAAAAAGATTGTTATTAATCATGTAAGAGATAGAGATATCCAAACCGAAAATGATCTTTTACTAGGTCTCAGAAATATTTCGATTGATATCATATCAGTTACCTTTGATGCTCTTGTTAAGAAAGAGAATAAGAAAAGACTATTTTCAGGTAATGTCGATGCCAAAGCAATAAGAAATACAGCAAAAATTTATGGTTTTTCATCCACAACAAATAATGATAAAACTAGAGATGGAAGTGACTTACTAACCATTAAAACTAATAGAAATGATTTAGCACATGGTTTTAAGTCATTTGAGGAAGTTGGTAGAAACGCCACTGCTGATGAATTATTGAAAATCCAAAAAAGAGTTATTTGTTATCTAAGAGAAATATTAAAAAATATAGAAATATATATATCAAGTCAAGAATATTTACAGATAAATGTAGAAAATAGTGAAAATAATTAGTGTATGGAAATGATTGGAGTTAAAGTTAGCTTACAATATGATTAGAGAGCGTTAGCGGTAGCTTACCGTAGCTATTGCTCTTTTGCTGATGATTTACAGGGAGACGTAAAACGCTTAACAAATTTTACCCCCGAATATCGTTTAAGAGTAGCTGATTATCGAGTTTTGTTTGAATTAGCAGAACAGACTATCATTATATATAGGGTCAAGCACCGCAGTAAATCTTATGAATAAAAGGAGTTTAAAAAATGATTGAATTGCATCCTGAATTTTTAACAAAAAATTGTGAAAAACAATTTGCAGTTTTACCTTATGAGGAGTTTTTGAAGATTAAAGAATTGTTAGAAGACTTGGAATCTTTACGAGATTTAAGAGAGGCTAAGGAAGAAGAAAAAGATAGTGTTACAGTAACTTTAGCCGATGTTAAAAAGTTGTTATTATAGCAGTTACACAGTGACTACATAAAAATTACTGGATTGGTTTACTCACTGCTACTACTTTAAGAAAATAATGGGTTTTGTATTCGTTATTAGAATAGGACTTATGCAAGCACTAAAAACAGAAATGTTTTTCTAATTGATTTCAGCATCATTCTTATTGAAAACTAGGATAAACAATTTAGTAGCCAAGTCAAATGAGAAATTTTATAATCTCACAGTCAAATTAATTTACTCAATTAAGATTGTAAAGTCTACTGTCTTACCAGTACTGGTAATCCTACCATTTTGTGTTATTAATTCTATATTTTCAAAGCGAAGAGTATTACCACTATCCAGTCTAATTAGAGTTTTAAGTGTGTTGTATGCGGACAAATCAAGATATGTTCCCTGAGAAGTACATTTGGGATTTATTTCTATTCCCCAAATATCTATTAGTTGATCATTACAATTTATTTTTACTCTTTTAGAAGGTGGACTTAATAGTTTTCTGACCTTAATAATATCTCTTTGGATATCTCTTCTCAAAGAAACAGCTTTTTCTCTTCCTGGAGGAATCAAAACAAATCTTTCTGTTAAAATTCTACCATTATTATAATGGTAATTTATTTCATACCAATCATTACTATAATTTTTCAAGGTTGCGAAATAACCAAAACAATTAACGAGTTCCAAATCTATAAATTTACTGCCGATTTGGTTACATTTAATTTCAAAGTTATTAAATTCCGTTGGGTCTATAAAATTCTTTAATTTTACACTAACCTCTTGATATTTTTTGTGTACATGAATTAGATCTTCTTTCGCGATTTTTGTTACTGTGGTTCCATTAGAAATGTTTGTTAATAAAGTAACAGCTTGTTTTAACTTAGATTCTGCCTCTTGTAAATCTGACCTTTTTTTGGGTTGCCTATTTAGGTAATTATTCGATTCTTCAACTAGTTTCTTGCTATCCTGAAAAGTAGTTATGGCTTTTTTCTCAAGAGAATAAACATCATTAATATAAGCTAAATTTTTACGATAATCAATAAGTTTTTCTTGAGCTTGGTCAAATACAACATTTTCTGGGTTAATATTCTCTAAAAGCTTAATTGATTGTAGATATTGAGATTTTGCTTGTTCCCATGTATCCACAGAATGAGGTGGATTTTGTGTTAAGATAGCTGATTTTATAGCTAAATTCATAGCAGCTTCCAAATTTTCTATGCCTTTAATATTATTATTAATAGTTTCTAACTTTGGCTGCATATATTGAAGTTGTACCTGACATTCCTGACATGAAAGGAAAGGTATTTTGACATCAGCAACAAATTTAAGTTGTTTGATATATTCTTCAACTTCTTGATGTGTTTTTTCTAAGGTATCTTTATCTATACTATTAATTGTGTTCAATAATAATGCTTCAATAGTGTTCTTTTTCCCTAAAAATTGTCTTTGGTGATTTTTAATCGAAAGCGCACCCAATAAACTAATCAATAGAATTATCAAACCAATGGATATGCTAATTAACTTAAAATTTGGTTTACTCGCCATAATGTTAATATAATTGGTATTGGTAAAGTAGTGTTGTCTTTTGAAGTTTATAGATAGTTGGTGAATCATAAAAAGTGTTTGGCAAAAATCTGTAATTTTTGCCAAATCAAGAGACTGAATTTTTAATTTGTGATCAAGCTACGCTTAAAATTTGTTGAATTTACTCATGTCTAACTAATCATTTGCACGTTACTAAGGTGTTTGATGGAAGTATTTGCACATATCAATCCATTTTTTACGTATATCTTCATGAGATTGACGGTCTGGATACCAACTAATAGTGGTACGGCGACAACTTTTACATTTTTCACCTTGAGAAACTTGTTGTTGTGTATTACAATGACCACAATACAGAACTTCGCTATCGTAGCTACCCATATTTATCTCCTTTAATAATATGTTGAGTAGTAGGGATAAATAATTCATTCATCCCTCAGCATTAAAAAACTAGGATTTCTTGCCACCTTTAGCGGCTTGAGCTGCTGCTTGTGCGATCGCCGCGTAAGCAGCACGATTTGGTTCTTTAGAGCCTTGTTCGGCGTGACCCTGCTCTTTATTAGTGGTTACTTTTCTGTCCATATTTTCAGACATTATTGTTATCTCCTCTATCTACTGGCTACATTTACGGTTTTTGGAGGTGATTTTTTGTCACTTTTTTATGGTAACGATCCCCTTAATCAATCAGCCAGATCAGTTAAAGTAGATCAAAGCTGATCTTTAAAGGATCTTGACAAATGAAATATTTAGATGTTTATCAGCAAACGGAACGTTAACAACCGCATGGGTAAAGATGCACAACTTTACCTTGGTTATTGTGAAAAATATTAGTTCTTTGCAGAAAAAATTGCGTTATCAGTATCAGTAGAGAATAAAGAGGATAGCAGTTTTTTGTTTCATTTTATGACAACATAAACATTAAAACTATCCTCTCATCAATTATTAGTCTGAAAGTGAGTGAAAGATGGTTAAATTAATTTCCAAAGATGGAAAGGATTATGTGACATTGGTTGAGGATGCATATAAACTTTTTCACCATTTGCACCACCAGAATCTAAAACTCTGCCAGTAGCTTTACTGATAATCATATAAGCATCCCCTACCTTTTGCAATCTCCAAAGGTGGAAGGGATTATGTGGCATTGGTTGAGGATGCATATAAGCTTCAGCACCATTTGCACCGCCAGAATCTAAAGCTCTACCTGTTGCTTGACTGATAATCATATAATCATCCCCTACTCTTTGAAAATTCCAAAGATGGAAATTATTATGGGGATTTCTGTGAGGATGCATATAAGCTTCAGCACCATTTGCACCACCTGCGTCTAAAGCTCTATTTGTTGCTTGACTGACAACTGTAGCCCTAGAAGGCACATTTCGATTAGTAGACCTTAAGGCTACATTTGCATGGGTGCTATTGCAGAAGTGTTGAATGTTAAGAAAGAGGTGATAAAAATAACCCAAAATATGG
>NZ_CAWUOL010000063.1:0-30493 GCF_963923915.1 Nodularia chucula CCY0103
GGACTGGGTATTGGGGACTGGGGACTGGGTATTGGGGACTGGGGACTGGGTATTGTGTATTGGGTATTGAGGAGTAACAATCTTTCCCCACACCTCCCACACCTCCCACACCTCCCACACTCCCCACACTCCCCCCTGCACCCTGCCCCCCTGCCTCTTCTCATTGCGAGGCTTTTTCTATCTGTTGGGTGAAGTATGTTTCTTCATGTTGCAGTTGTTGGGCTAGTTCTAATCCTCTTTGAAAGGCTGTGAGTGCTTGAGGATATTCTCGGCGTTCTAGGTATAATTGCCCCATTTGGTCGTAGGCTTGCATCATTCCGTAATAGTTGACGGCTTTTTCTTGGGTTTCAATGAGGATTTGGCTAGTTTGCAAGGCTGCTTCTATTTGTCCTTGGGCGCGATATAGGGGAATTGATTTTTGCAAGGCTTCGGCGGCGCGGGTGTACTGACGCGATCGCATGGCTATGGTATAAGCTTGTTGATAGTGGTTAAATGCTTCTCGCAGTAAACTAGGATTTTCTTGGGCGAGAAGTTCATAGTTGGAACCAATGGTGAGTTTTAATTGTGGTATTTGACTAAGTTGATTTTCCTGTTGGTAAATTTCCACTAGTCTGGTGAGAACATCCACTGCTGATTTCAGTTGTTTGTCCTGCTGGTAAATGTAAGCTAACTGTTGCAGGTATGTTAACTCAGAAGTGCGATCGCTCTGGGTAGCAGTTAAATTCAATAATTTCTCATAGGTGGCGGCTGCTTGGGGGTAATCAAACCAACTCAAATGTAGTTCGCCCATTGTTTTCAGGGTTTGCAATATTCCGGCTGCATCTTGTTTTTCTTGGACGACATTTAAAATTTGCTGATAAACTTGCAAAGCCATTCTCGGCGATCGCACTTGTTGGTATGCTTGGGCTAGCGATCGCATTAATTCTAAATCCACAGTCTCTTGCTTTTGAGCTTGCTTTTCAATAGTTTGCAAACGCTGTGTAATATATCTTACCTGTTCTCCATCATTGCGACTCCAGGCGATCGCACCAAACCGCGATAATGCTTCTAATTCCGCCAAATCACCAAAATAACGCCGTAAACGCGCTTCCCGGTTCCAAATAGCAAATGCACCCTCTTGATCACCTGCTTGTAATTTCGCCCTACCTTCCTGATGTAACTCATCCAAATCCCTCTGCAATCGTTGCATTTCTGGTAGAGTTAACTGCTGTGTTGGTAGCAGTGGATCTGGTGTGGTGACTTCTAAAGGATTAGCAGGAAATTTATCCGGTTGTCTGGCCTCTGCGATCAAAGAAGTGTGAAGCTGACAGAGGATAGCGACACTAAGAGTAATACATAAGCGCCTAAGCATGGGTACTGTACCTGAAATGGGAATAGGACATAGGGTATGAACACCATACCCACAAATTTTAACTGCCAACTTATGAGACGCAGCAAAAACTAATAATTCTCCCCAATTCCCACACCTCCCACACTCCCCACACTCCAATTCCCAATTCCCTATACAATAAATCCAGAGAATTTTTACATCCGTAATCACTAATTCTATGGATATTACAACCTTAGCGCGCTGGATGGCGGCTGATTTTAGTAATCAAGCACAAGCATTTGAAAACCCACCTTTTTTTGCTCACATTCGCGTGTGTATGCGTCCTCTACCTGTAGAGGTATTATCAGGAATCAGTTTATTTGTGGAACAGGCTTATGACTATATGCTCAATGACCCTTATCGTGTCAGAGTATTAAAATTGCTGCCTACAGGCGATCGCATTGCCATTGAAAACTATACTGTCAAAGAAGAAGAAAACTTTTATGGTGCATCCCGTGACCTCACACGGCTAAAAACCTTAACAGGCGATCGCTTAGAAAAGCTACCAGGATGTAACATGATTGTAGAGTGGACTGGTAACAGCTTCAAAGGCAAAGTCGAACCCGGCAAAGGTTGCATCGTTTTTCGTAAAGGACAAAAAACCTATTTAGATAGTGAATTTGAAATCAACCAAGAGAAATTTATTAGCCTTGATAGAGGTAGAAACTTAGACAGCAATGAACATATTTGGGGTTCTGTCGCCGGTCCATTTTACTTTCTGCGCCGTCAGAGTTTTGCTGATGAAGTAAGAGATTAAGATACCTTCGCCGCTAACTCCAATGGCTGGAAATAAGGAACTCGTTCCACCTGGGTTTCCCACATCCCATTGGGGTATAGTTTCAATAACCGAAAGCCAGGATATTTAGAATCTAGCTTAAAAGTTGGACTTTGAGCGCGAAACTGCAAATTAGTGGACGGCGAACCCAGATATTCGACTTGGTGACGCTGGAGTTGGAACTCCTGATGGATGTGACCAAATAAAACTAGCTTAACTTGGGGGTGGCGATCGAGAACAGCAAACAAATCTTGGGGATTTTTTAAACTACTGTCATCTAACCAAGCAGAATGCACTGTAAAAGGCGGATGATGTAAAGCTATTAAAGTTGGACAATCACCCAAAACCTTCAACTCAGATTCCAACCAATCCAGAGTTTTACCAGTTAGATAACCATGCACAGAACCCGGTACAGAAGAATCCAATAAAATAAAATTCCAACCACCACGCTGAAAAGACTTGCGCCGAGACACCATACCCATATTTAAGATATCCGACATGGCGATCGCACAGTCATGATTTCCAGGCAACCAATAAGTAGGTATTTGTAAAGGATTCAGTAAACTTTGGAGATGATCATAAGATTGAGCATTACCATCACCAGACAAATCCCCCGTCAGCAGCAGCAAATCAAGTTCATTCCTGAGTTCCTTTAACCTAGCTATAACCGCCTCTAAAGATTGTACAGTAGGCACTCCGTCCATTTTGTGACCTTCCGAGGCAAACAGATGTGTATCTGTAATCTGAGCAACTAATATCGGAGATACTTGATTCATATTCACAGATGGCAATATATGCAGATTAATCTCTAATTCTGTTTTGCGACTAACTAATCCAACCTGACATTGATTTTTATGTAATCATAAAGCTAAAAAGCATAAATAAATATCCAACTTCTGAAAAAAGCGATAATTTCCATCCATCTTAAGAGTGAAATTGTATTTTTTTTTGTATTTTACGTCACGCATCTTAGCCAAAAATTCATCAATTCCTCACACTATCGCCCTAAATCTTCATGCAACGTTGCCATCTCCTGGAATGTGAAAATGCTATGTACTACTCAATTTGTGCAAGTCCAGCAAAAATTCCCACAGAGGTAAGGTGCAAATTTAGATAAGATATGTTATGATAAGGAATCGTGAGACGAAGCACGGCGACATAGCCAAGTGGTAAGGCAGAGGTCTGCAAAACCTCCATCCCCCGGTTCAAATCCGGGTGTCGCCTTTAAGGTAAAACAACGATTTTACAGGTGTTCTGGGTACATTGCAGTACTGGAATTAGGGTAGCTTTATTCCATTTTGTACCAATTCCGTACCAATGGGGTAGTTATTTGATGGTTTTTTTTGATGATTTTGTGGCGATCGCGGAAATGACTTTTTTCCTGCAATTCCCTGGTGAAATTATCCAGTCAATTTCATGTAGGTAGATTTCCAGGATTTTCCCAGAGACCACAATAGCTGAAATATTCACCCTGACTCGTAAACAGAGCCGTAGGGTTATTTAATAAGCAATGGCGTAAGACACCCGTGCTAGACTTCAGTGCATCTCAGTTGATTTTTTAACCCTAGTCGTGAAAGCCAAAAAGTAAGTATGCTAACACGAAAGTAACTGCTTTAAAGTATTTCGATAGTAAACCGCTATTACTTCCCTTTGCTAAGGTTTCTTAACATGAACATTGCAAAATCCTGTGTTTTCTACACAAATATAAGCTTTTAGCAAAAATATGGTATGTTCGTTCTTTATTAAATAGTCTAAAAATATACATAAAAAATAGAAATATTTAGGCTTTAATACGGGAGATGACTGCATAACTGTTATGTTATATTAGTTATATGATGGTTATTCTGTAACGTGTTGACTTTTCTGCCCAAAGTATCTTATTATCTTAATAACAAAACCCCCCCAACTTAGGAAAAAGCAGGGGGGTTTTCGCTACCTAAAACTGTCTGTTTTGCCGACGTGCAGCTTTTAGGCTTTCGTGTAAACTTTTGAATAAAAGGTTAAACAGCTTATGGGTCGTAAACCCAAACTTAGCTTACTTCAGCATATCAAAAAATGGGGGACTATTGCAACCGTGTTTGCACTGCCATTTTTGGGACTAATGGTAATGCGTAGCGAGTGCGGCGGTGTATTGCACGTCAAGCGTACTAATGCTGGTTTCGAGCTTTTGGTGGACAAGCGAAACTGCAAAGACCCAGTTATTGCAGATACTCCAGGCAAACCATTAGTGCTTGGTCATACCAACGATATCATAGAGAATGAACAGTCACAGATTGACTAACTAGGATTAGCAGCCTCCTACTGCTGATGAATGACATACTTTGTCCCCTTAGTGCCTAATCGTGCTGAGGGTTTTTTGTCTGCCTGACTATGCTATGATTCTATATAAAAAAAAGCCCCGGTGCTAACCAGGGCTAAAATGTTATTCTTGACTTCTTACAATTACTTAATAATCCAGGTAGCTCGATCAACGTCTGTTGGCGTTTAAGTATTTCTCTTAATTGGTAAAATTTTTACCTTTGCCTTTACTTCATCAACTGTGACTAAAGCGCCCATTTCTAGTTCTTGCTTAAATTGGCGCAAGGCACTGATCACTAAATTACCTAAATTAGCTGGTAGGATATCTTGTGATCTAACTTGAATTACGCTAGGTGCATCAGCTTGAGTCATTGCTAGCAGTGTCCCGAAATCTAAGTCATGGGTGAAAACAATGTAGTCGTTTGTAAGCGCCCATGCCATGATTACTTTGTCTGTAGCACTGGGATTACCAATTGTTGACCAGTGAACAGCTTCAAAACCCTGATTTTCCAACACTTTCACCCAGTCAGGCGAAAGATTCATATCAAGTAAAATATTCATGCGGAAGCAAGGGGTACTTCAATTTCTTCTACCCGCCATGCAGCATAAGCTAGGGCTTCATAAATATCTTCAGATTCTAAGTATGGGTAGGCTTTGAGGATATCTTCTGGCGTATGTCCTGCTGCCATTAAGCCAACAATTGTACCTACAGTAACACGCATACCTCGAATGCAGGGTTTGCCACCCATAATTTCTGGGTTGAATGTGATTCGGCTTAGTGGTTTCATAGGGTCATTACTTTATTTTCAATATTAATGATTTATCCTGTTACCTAGCCATTATCTAGCTTTGCCTTGCTCTGTGCGCCATCAGAATCGCTGGGAATATTTTGTGTGCATTGTGTAGTCTCTCCCAGAGAGAACTAAAGTCCTGACTAAAGGGGTGAAATTTTATCTTGCTCTATAACGTCACCTTAATCTATTCTTGTCAGAATATGAAGAAAGATTAAGATTAAGTGGTGTGCAGGAAAACATGACAATGTTCAGTGAAATTAATTGGGTGTTAGTCAATGGTGGTTTGCAGTTTGCGGCTTGGGGAGTCGTTTCCTTGTTGTTGGCTGAAGTGATTAGAGACACGTACCATGTTTTATGTCACCAGGTCAAATGGCTGGCTAAATGGCACAATAAGCACCATCAAGTCTATCGGCGGGATTTATCCATTGTCTCTGTGCAAGCTTACCGAGATTCTCAGTTTTATAATGATTTTATTGAGTCCAGTTTATTGGTGACGGCTTTAACCATCATCGCCTTAGTGGTTCAGCAACTGGGTTTATGGCTAGGAGTAGTCTATGGCTGTACTTTCCTGTATGGTGCTTCTGTGCGATATGTCACGGGTAAAGTTGAGACAGACTACACTCATATACCTGGCCCTTTAAAAATCATTCCCTCAGTTTGGTGGGTAAATCGCAGTTACCACTGGCGACACCATTTTGATAATGTGAACGCTTACTATAGTGGTGTATTTCCTCTCGTGGATAAAATACTAGGTACAGGATTATCTCTTAAAGGTAAAACCGTTGCTTTAACTGGAGCATCCGGTTCTCTCGGTCAAGCATTAACGGCGGAACTGCTCAAGCATAATGCCAAAGTGGTAGCTCTGACTACTAACCCCGAAAAATTAGCACCGCAGACTAACTTGAAAGTGCTTTCCTGGGAGTTGGGTAATGAAGCGCAACTAAAAGAGAGTTTAGAAAAAATTGATATTTTGATTATCAATCACGGTGTGAATGTTTACGCTAACCGTACACCTGAAGCCATTGCTGCTTCCTATGAGGTGAATACTTTCTCTGCTTTGCGGTTAATGGATATATTTTTAACTACTGTCACCGGACCACAAACTAAGGCCACAAAGGAAATTTGGGTGAATACTTCTGAGGCTGAGGTTTCCCCGGCTTTAAGTCCCCTTTATGAATTGAGTAAACGCACATTGGGAAATATTGTCACCCTGAAGCGGTTGGATGGTAGTTGTGTGATTCGTAAGTTAATTTTAGGGCCTTTTAAAAGTCAACTCAATCCTTATGGGTTAATGTCAGCGCCCCAAGTAGCTCGTGGTATCTTGTTTTTAGCACGGCGAGATTTCCGTAATATTATTGTGACTGTAAATCCTCTGACCTATCTGCTGTTTCCAGTCAAGGAAGCTAGTACGTGGCTATATTATCGTATTTTTAGCAAAACAGCTAATTTTTAAGAGGCTAAGGACTGTTTTCAAACCCAAAATTAGACGAAAATGTAGGTTGGGTTGAGGACACAAAACCCAACTTTACCCGATATTTGCTTTACTTGGTTGAACCTATAGCAACCGCCAAGGACGTTAGGACATAAACTGAAAGGCTTTTTCCCTACTCCCCACTCCCCACTCCCCAACGATACCTTGAGACTTTGAAAATACGTCCTAGAAAACAGCAAGTCTGTTCCCTGGTTTTCCAGTGAATTTTGTGATATGATATTAAATATCAAGCGTTCGATATAAAAAAATTGCCGAAAATAGTTAATCATGAACAATATCGTAAACAACTCCTCAGTCAGTGCTTTGATTTATTTGCTGAAAAAGGGTACGGTGCGCTTACCATGAGAGAAATTGCTGAAAGTTTAAATGTTTCTACTGGTACGCTATATCATTACTTTGCCAGTAAACAAGCTTTATTTGAGCAATTAGTCGAGGAAATAAGTCACCAGGATATTAGTTCAGCATTGGCGGAAATTAAAGGAATGCAAACCCTTTCAGAAAGAATGAATGTCATGGCTGATTTTTTAATTAAAAATCAAACTGACTTTATTAATCAGACTTATATATTTGTTGATTTTTGTCAGCATCAAGATCCAGAAACTATTACGAATAGTCCTGTCTTTCAAGAAATTAATCAAAAGTATCAGCAAGCCGCTTGTGATTGTTTAGGGATTCAAGATACAGTATTATCTACTTTTATTTTGAATTTTATTGATGGTTTAATTTTAGGAAAAATATGGGGTTATCAAACTAGTGATATTCGGGAACAATGCTCGTTGTTAGCGACAATGCTGACTAAATATTTAGAAGGGCAAAATTTATCAGAGGAGTAATTTAATTAGTAATTTATCATTTCTCTACTCATTCATAGAATAAATCAGGTAAAAATGTCTGAAAATGTGTTAAATAAAATTCCCCATCCCAAGTTAATTCTCTTCGTGGTAGCTGCTACTGTAATTACAGGGGGAATTGCTATTTATGGTATTTCTCAATCTGGGTTAGTTGGTAATAGTTCTACTTCTGAAGTTGCAGAAAGTCAGCCAGTGGTAGCGAGAGTCAGTGCGTTAGGAAGATTAGAACCAGAGACGGAGGTAATTAGGCTATCTGCACCTTTGCAATTAGATGGCGATCGCATCGCGGAAATTTTAGTTGCGGAAGGTGATACAGTTGAAGCTGGTCAGACAGTGGCAATTTTAGACTCACGTACTCTTTTGCAGACTGATGTACTGCAAGCACAGCAGCAGGTAAAAGTTGCAGAAGCTAAACTAGCCCAAGTTCAAGCTGGTGCAAAAGCTGGAGAAATTGCAGCGCAGAAAGCCACCATTGAACGGTTACAAGCAGAGTTAGCCGCAGATAGAATTAATCAACAAGAGGCGATCGCCCGCATAGAAGCGCAATCATTAGGTGATAGAATTGCACAGGAAGCGACAATTAACAAATTAAAATCAGAACTAAACAACGCCCAATCAGAATATGATCGTTATCAGCAACTATCATCTGAAGGCGTAATTTCTCAATCTTTATTTGATAGTAAAGGTTTAATTCTGGAAACAGCACAACAGCAACTCAAAGAAGCCGAAGCAGTTTTAAATCGTATTAACTCCACCGCTAGCAGAGAACTAACTCAAGCTGAAATTGCACTCACTCGGATTATCAGCACAGGGAATAAACAAATTACTGAAGCCCAAGCTACTCTCAACAGTATCCAAGAAATTCGCCCAGTAGATATACAAGCTGCAAAAAGTGAAGTTGAGAATGCAATGGCGACACTGCAACAAATGCGAACTAACTTAGGATCTACCTATATTAAAGCACCTATAGCCGGACAAATTCTCAAAATTCATACAAGAATTGGCGAAAAAATTCGGGATGCTGGAATTGCAGATTTAGCGCAAACTGCACAAATGGTAGTCATAGCAGAAATCTATCAAACTGATATTAATAAAATCCAAGTTGGACAGCCAGCAGTAGTTACTAGTCAAGCATTTTCTGGGGAATTACGCGGTACAGTTTCTCAAATTGGTTTGCAAGTAAATAGACAAAATGTTTTTAGTAATCAACCAGGAGAAAACCTAGACAGCCGGGTAATTGATGTCAAAATTCGCTTGCATCCTGAAGATAGTAAAAAAGTGGCAGATTTAACTAATTTGCAAGTACAAACAGCAATTACTTTTTAGAAGAATATGATCACACTTACAGATATTCCGCCAGACCAATATATTAAAGTCGGTGAAATTAACACCCGATATTGGAATTTAGGAAATCAGGGAAAAACTATTATCTTATTACACTGTGCTGGAGGTTCTGTAGAATTTTGGTTTTATAATATTCAGGTTTTAGCGCAACATTATCGTGTATACGCTATTGATATGGTCGGTTCTGGTCTTTCTGATAAACCATCAGCTACTTATTCATTAAGTTACCAAGCTGAATTTATCAAAAACTTTATGGATACCCTCAATATTAAACTTGCTACCCTAGTGGGTAATTCAATGGGAGGTGCTGCTGCTATCCAATTTAGTTTAATGTTCCCCAACAAAATAGAAAAGTTAATCTTAATAGGTAGTTTTGGGCTAGGAAAAGAAATTAACTTGATACTGCGTTTAGCAACTTTACCATTAGCTTTACGCTTCTTTCCTGCTAATCGAGAAAAGATTGATTTCCTGTTAAGAAAAGAAGTGTATAATTGGAAGCTAATTCCTCAAGAGTGGAAGAAAATTCGCTACCCCATTTATTCCCTTCCTCACAGAGAAAAAGCATTACTGCAATTATTACGGACACATTTAAACTTATTTGGTGTGAGAAAGGCTGTTTTTTCTAAAATAGTTAAACAACTGGGAAAAATTACAGCGCCAACCCTGATTATTTGGGGTAAACAAGATCCTATCCTTCCTGTTTCTCATGCTGCGGTTGCTGCTGAAAGTTTACCTGATAATCGGGTACATATTTTCGATAACTGTGGTCATTATCCCCATTTGGAATTTCCCGACAAATTTAATTCTCTAGTTTTAGATTTTCTCGCTAAATAATTAAGCACATTTATAACCTATGATTCCTTTATTATCTCGTAAAACGCCCCTAGCATGGCGGCAATTAATGAAAGAAAGAACTCGGCTATTAATTGCAGTGGCTGGGATTGCATTTGCTGATATACTGATGTTTATTCAGCTTGGTTTTGAAAGTGCGTTATTTGATGCAGCAATTAAACCTCATCGCAATTTACAAGCGGATTTGGTGTTAATTAATCCCCAATTTCAAACGCTGTTTTCCGTCAAAAGTTTTTCTAGGGATAGACTATATCAAACATTGGGTTATGAGGGGGTAAAATCAGTCAATTCTGTTTATATTGGGACTGGACAATGGCGCAATCCTGAAACTCGTCTGGATCGTGCTATTTTAATTTGGGGTATCGATCCGGTAGAAACTGCATTTAAATTTCCCGAAGTTCAAGAAAATCAGGAATCTTTAAAACAATTAAATCAGGTGTTGTTTGATCAAATGGGTCGTCCAGAATATGGCGCTGTGGGTGATATTTTTCAGGAAAGAGGTAAGTTTGAAACGGAATTGAATAATAAAGTCATCCGTGTGAGTGGTGTATTTAGTAATGGTGCTTCTTTTGCGGCTGATGGTAATGTGATTACTAGTGATTCTACTTTTTTGCAGTTGTTTCCTGAACGTCAAAGAGACCGAATTGAAGTAGGATTAATTACACTGCATCCGGATGTAGATGCAGACAAAATGCGATCGCAATTAACCGCAGACTTACCTAATGATGTAATTGTTTTGACTCCAGAAGGTTTCGCGCAGATAGAAAAACAATACTGGGCTGAGGGTACTGGTATTGGTTTTATTTTTGGTTTAGGTGTGGTGGTGGGGTTTATCGTCGGTATTGTGATTGTCTACCAGATTCTTTACTCTGATGTTTCTGAACATTTACCAGAATACGCCACCCTCAAAGCAATGGGTTATGGCGATCGCTATTTGTTGGGAGTCTTGTTACAAGAGGCTTTATTTTTAGCTGTCTTAGGTTACATCCCCGCATTTTTCCTCTCCTTTGGATTGTATCAGATTGCCTACGCTGCCACCATGCTACCGATAACTATGAAGTTAGAACGAGCAATAACTGTATTTATTCTCACAGTAATTATGTGTAGTTTTTCAGGTGCGATCGCCATGCAAAAATTACGCACAGCCGACCCCGCCGATGTTTTTTAATCCTCACTCAGCATAGATTATAAAATTCCATGTTACCAAACTCTATATCAGTAAATTACCTTGCAGATAAGTCGGTTGTAGAACCAGTAATTGCTATAGAAAATCTCAATCATTACTTTGGTGGAGGTAATCTGCGTAAACAGGTTTTATTTGATATTAATTTGCAGATTAAAGCCGGTGAAATCGTGATTATGACCGGCCCCTCTGGTTCAGGAAAAACCACGCTGTTGACCCTGATGGGTGGTTTACGTTCGGCTCAAGCAGGGAGCTTAAAAATTTTAGGAGAGGAAATTTATGGCGCTAGTAAAGGACAATTAACTAAACTGCGCCGCCAAATTGGGTATATTTTTCAAGCACATAACCTGATGAGTTTTTTAACAGCCAAAGATAATGTCAGGATGTCCATAGAGTTACACAACGACTTATTAAAGCAGGATATCAACGCCAAAGCGATCGCCATGTTGGAAACTGTGGGTTTAGGCGATCGCGTAAATTACTATCCAGAGAACCTGTCAGGGGGACAAAAACAAAGAGTTGCGATCGCCCGCGCTTTAGTCAGTCATCCTAAAATAGTTTTAGCCGATGAACCCACCGCAGCATTAGATAAAAAATCTGGGCGTGATGTTGTGGAATTAATGCAAAAATTAGCCAAAGAACAAAGTTGTACAATCTTGCTAGTTACCCATGACAACCGAATTTTAGATATTGCTGATCGGATTATCTATATGGAAGATGGTCAGTTAAAGCAGGGGAGTGGGGAGTAGGGAGTGGGGAGTGTGGGGAGTAAGTGATTGGGTGTTTAAATTTTATTCCTAACTTTCTTTGTGGTTTTATACATCAGCTTCCAATGCGATCGCGCTCACAAATATTAAGAAAGATTCGGCTAAAATTAACTTCTATAGAGTTTTAAGGAGTAAATCTAATGACCATTTGGGTGAATGAGCAAATAGATCCTTCCGGGATGATTTACGCTTGTATTGCTTGTTGTAACGAATCGCAAGCTAAAGATTGTCATCAATCGTTTAAAGACAACTTGACCGAAAACCAAAAATCAGCCGGTTGGGTAGCACAACTGCGAACTGTCAAGTCTTGGGATGAAGTCCCGGTTAATGCTCTCAAACTTAATTAAGTGGGGAGTGGGGAGTGGGAAATAGGGATTAGGAAAAAATGATCACCCCACCAGTTAAGGTTATTTATCCCCCCTTAGTCACCTCTATTTTTATGCTCACCAACGGGGAAAATATTTTCCTATTCTAGTGGTCAAACTAGCCTGACTTTTAAGCAAAGATTAAAAAAATATAAAAATTAAGTTAAAAAATTACAACTTCTGGGTAAAAACTTAGGAATACCTTCACGAATTAGAGAAAATTAATGACTTTTAGGAAGTTTTAAGAGTTATCATCGTAGCAAGACTTAAAAGTGAAATTGGCAAATAGCAAATTAATATAGTGATTTCCCAAGTTTACACTTCTGAAAAAGCCTGTCCTATTAATTTAGTTGGCAAAACAGGACGAGGAGTTCAGATTTCCATTCATGCACCCAGTGATTATATCTGTGCCAACTGCGAACGGATATTACCAGATTGGAAAAATCAACCTTGTTTTTGGGTGGTGATTGTTTTACAGCAATCACGTTATCAACTCGTTAAAAGTACAAATCAAATAGAAACAGAGAAACAACGCCTACGGGAAAAGTTTATGCGGTTTGGCTGTGATTTAGCGTTTCAATTACGCGATCGCGGTTATCTCACAGACCTAATTGATCCTCGCACTGGCTACCCCTTATTGTCTCATCCGGGAGAAATTCCCCACAATGACACAGCAGTTGTCAAAGCTTTGCTCAACTATCCAGTGATGAAAAACAAATGTCGGGTGCTGGTTCATCCTGTCTGGGGTGCAGCAGTTTATCCCAGTGTTTTAATCTCCGCAGCACCCCCAAACATGATCGAAACTTCTACCCAAGAAATTGCACCCTTACATGGTTGGAATCAACGGTTAACAAACAGTGAAACCTGCTAATAATCCAGCTTACTACTTCCCTTTGAGCAATGGACGCTATGAAGTCAAGCCGGGAATGATGCCTTTTGGTGTCTGTTTAGGTAACGGTGAAGCTGATCAACAGGTGTTTCAAATTGATGCTAATTTTACTGATTACCGCCAAAGTAAAATGTTAGCTCGTGGGGAAAGTTTGCGTAAATATTATCAGACTTGCAACTATACTCCAGATGTAGCTGGTGCGATCGCCCGTTTGATAATTGAACGCCTCACCCAAGAACACCCGCAATATTTTGATTGTCAAAAAACAGCCAATACTCTCAAATTCCATAGCCGACTCACTCAAGAAACCCTGTATTTAGATGCAGATTGGCAGTTACAGAAAGTCCAAGGTAGTCCCATTATTCCCTCTTACGCCTCAATCCTGGATGCTTTAGCCGCACAAATCCAAGAAGATATTACAGTTGTTTGTCGTGCTGCGGATGGTAGTAATTGGTTAAGTGCTATCCATTTATGCTATCCCAATCATTGGTCAGCCGAAGCCAAAATTGGTAAAAACTTTGCCGCCATTCATGCACCCGTCGCCGGGATGGAAAAAATAAATCTGCGGGGGGATGCGATTGTAAATACAATGATTGATCAAAAACCAATGGTACGTTTTGCTTGGGGTTTGAGTACCGATTCCCGTTTAAATCATCATCCTCAACCGCCACTGGGTGTATTAGTAAATCAATGGCAAGGTAGAAGTTTTAACCCACAGCATCCTCAACTTTACCTACGCATTGAAAGACAAGTCATTTGGGGACTCCCAGACTATGAAGCCGCACTATTTACTATTCGGACTTATTTTCAAGATTGTAGTGTAATTAAACAAGACTCAGTTTTACGAGCCAAGCTGTGTGCAGCAATTGAATCTATGACATCGCAATCACTGATATATAAAAGTTTATTAGAAAGCAAAGCTAGTATTTTACAGTGGCTTGCAGAGATTGGATAATTAAAAATTTAATTTTAGTGATATTTTTCCTGATATGCACAGCATTTCACTAATGACAGAATAAAAATTTATTGTATACAATGCCAAAAGTATAACCAAAGTATTATGATTGGAAAATAAACAACCATATAATTACTGAATTATCTACCAAAAAAATAATTGCAAGCGTAAATACCTGGAAATTTAGCCTGTAACTCAGTAGACATTTCCCACAAAGACTGTAGCAACGTTTTATGGAACCTCTCTAAGAGGGTTGGACAAAAAGCATATTTAATCTCGATTTCTAGGGAATAATTAGAGTTTTTTCTATTATTTAGAAAATGTATAGCGGTTATCGGTTGAGTGATATACAAGAACCCATCCTCCCTTGCAGGGATAGGACTATGATGTACTTCATTCAAATGCATCCCGCCATAGCAAGTCTAGCAACCACCAAGATGGTTAGGAGATGGAAAAAATCAAAATCCAACCCCCAGTCACAACAAGCATTTCAATTTTGAATTTTGCTATATGACCCTTAGACCAGGAATTGAATCATTAGCTAATTGTGTGTCTCTAGAATTGCCTACTTTAAAAAATGTAATTTATTGTTCTCCCTTGACTGTGACTGCTGATACTCGTGTTGTTGATGCGATCGCATTTATGAGTCAAGCACGAGGCAGTAATTACGAGACAGTAAATCAGGAACTACCACCAAATCCTGAAAAAGCTAGCTGTGTATTAGTGATTTCCCAAGGACAACTATTAGGCATTTTTACAGAGTGGGATGTAGTCAGGCTCACTGCTATGGGCGTGAACTTGTCTGAGATTACCATTGCTGAAGTCATGATTCACCCAGTGATTACTATTCAGCAATCCCAGGTTGAGGATATGCTCACAGTGCTGTCAATCTTGCATCAACATCGCATTCATCATTTACCAGTTGTGGATGACAACAATTATGTAATTGGAGTCATCACACATGAAGCAATTCGTCAAGTATTGCAACCAGCAAATTTATTGAAACTACGCTCTGTATCAGAAGTAACTGTCAATCATGATATTTATGCCCCATTGACTGCCAGATTACTTGATATTGCCCAGCTAATGAATAGTCAAAAAATCAATTGCGTAGTGATTGCAGAACCTGACTCTACAGGACGCATAACCCCCCAGGGAATAATCACCGAAGGGGATATTGTACAGTTTCAAGTCTTAGGGCTAGATTTCACCCAAATTCAAGCTCAAACTGTGATGAGTACACCGTTATTTTGTGTACATCCTGAAGATATCTTATGGTTTGCCCATCGAGAAATGCAACGGCGATACTTACGGCGATTAGTTGTCACCAATGAAACTGGGGAATTTCTGGGAATTGTTACTCAAACCAGCTTTTTACAATTATTTGACCCCTTAGAAATAACTAGCGTAATTGCAGCTTTACAAGAACAAGTTGCAGAGCAGGGGAAAGAACTAAAACAAAGTAACCAGCAATTGCAACAAGAAGTTATTCAACGG
The DNA here is from genome assembly GCF_963923915.1 of Nodularia chucula CCY0103. Taxonomy (NCBI): domain Bacteria; kingdom Bacillati; phylum Cyanobacteriota; class Cyanophyceae; order Nostocales; family Nodulariaceae; genus Nodularia; species Nodularia chucula. The sequence goes on from NZ_CAWUOL010000063.1 coordinate 15,432, forward strand.
CGACAGGCAGAAGAAAAACTGCATCAAGCTTATACAAGCTTAGAACAACAAGTTGCCCAACGAACCGCCGAATTATCCCAAGCCAATGCACTGTTACAGCAAGAAAACGAGGAACGCAAACGAGCAGAAGAGAAAATCCGTGAACAAGCAGCCCTAATTGATATTGCCACAAACGCAATTTTTGTTTGCAATTTGGAGAGGCGGATACTATTTTGGAATCAAGGTGCTGAGGGTATTTATCAATGGTTAGCATCTGAAGTATTGGGCAAAAATGCCAATGAGATTTTATATGAAAAAACTTCACCGGAACTAGAATCTGTCTGTTTAAGTGTTTTAAAAGATAATTCCTGGCAAGGAGAGTTACATCAAGTCACTAAATATGGCGAAAAAATTATTGTTCAGAGTCGATGGACACTAGTACGCGATAAATTTGGAGAGCCAAAATCAATCTTAATTGTTAACACCGATATTACCGAAAAAAAACAATTAGAAGCTAAATTTCTGCGGACTCAACGCCTAGAAAATCTTGGTATTCTAGCAAGTGGTATTGCTCATGATTTAAACAACATCCTCACACCAATTCTGACAAGCACTCAACTGCTCCCCCTGAGACTAGGCAATGTGGATGAGCAAAGTCGCCAACTGCTAAAAATGCAGCAAGATAGTGCCAAACGTGGTGCTGAATTAATTAAGCAAATTTTATCCTTTGCCCAGGGAGTTGAAGGCAAGCACTTTCCGCTACAAGCCAGACATTTATTAAAAGAAATTGAGCAGCTTATTAAAAGTACATTTCCCAAATCAATTGCAGTTCAAACCTATATACCAAATACAATTTCTTCGATTATAGTTGCTGATCCTACTCAAATTCATCAGGTGCTAATGAACCTGTGTGTTAATGCTCGTGATGCCATGCCAAATGGCGGTATTCTAGGTTTAGAAGCAGATAATTTCTTTGTTGATGAACATTATGCCCAGATGAATCCAGAAGCAAAGATTTGCAGCTACATTGTGATCACTGTCTCAGATACAGGATCTGGTATACCACCAGAGCTGTTAAAACGAATTTTTGAACCCTTTTTTACTACGAAAGAATTTAGTAAAGGTACTGGCTTAGGACTTTCCACAATTATTGGTATTCTCAAAAATCACGGCGGTTTTATCGATGTTGAGAGTCAGGTAGGCTTAGGGAGTAATTTTAAAGTTTATTTGCCAGTTTCTGATCAAATAGTCACAGAGGAAACGGATAAAAGCAAGATAAGCCAAGGTAACGGCGAATTAATTTTGATTGTTGATGATGAAGACAGTATTCGAGCAACTAACAAAGCTACTCTAGAAAGTTACAATTACAGAATCCTCACCGCTAGTGATGGTATAGAGGCTGTTTCAGTTTACGCCCAACATAAAAATGAAATTAGTGTAATATTAATGGATATAGAAATGCCATCAATGGATGGTATACGAGCTATTCAAGTCATCTGCAAAATTAATCCGGCTATCAAGATTGTCGCTATTAGTGGATTGGTATCGAATAAAAATCGCCTGAAAGGAATAGGAGCTTGTGTGCCAATATTTTTGTCTAAGCCCTACACTCTGAAGGAACTATTAGAAACGGTGCAGATGGTGTTAGTTAATTAATCTCAGTTATTTCTCCGTCGCCGTCTTTGAGAACTCATGGGGATGAGAATTTGGTTCAAGCTACGCAATTGTTCGGATGTCCCCATACAAATTAGGGTATCTCCCGGTAATAAAATAGTTTCACCAGTGGGGCCACCAATTAAATGACCATCGGCGCGGCGAATTGCAATTACTAAAGCACCAGAGTGTGATCGCAATCTTGTTTGTCTTAAAGTTTGCCCCACATAAGGATACACAACCGGGTCAAGTAAAAATTCTTCCATATAAAACTGTCCGTCTAGACCGGAGATGAAACCATCTACAAAATCCAAGACTTGCGGTCTAAGAGCAGCCGCAGCCATGCGCTTCCCACCAGTAATATACGGTGAAACCACGGCATCCGCCCCACCACGTTGTAACTTTTTCACAGATTCCTCTGTACTGGCTCGTGCGATCGCCCTAATTTTGGGATTCAGTGTTTTTGCTGTTAAGACTGTATATAAATTTTCAGCATCTGAAGGTAAAGCAGCCACAATACAAATTGCTCGTTCTATACCAACTTTCAAGAGTGTGTCATCCAAAGTTACATCACCTTGGTATGCTATGTAATTTTGTGCTTCTACCTCTTCCACAGATTCCAAACTAGAATCCACCACCACAAAAGGTACGCCTTCCGCCTGAAATTCTTTGGCAATTTGACGACCAGTGCGACTAAATCCACAGATAATATAATGTTGAGTCAGTGATTCCATTAATCTTCTCTGTTGCCTCAGTCTGATGCCGTCTTGAAAATAGCCCTGAATCACCGCTTCTGTAAATCGGTTGACAATGTAACCGATAGTAACTACCCCTAACAAAATTAAGCCAATTGTAAACAATCTTCCCCGACTACTCAAAGGATTAGTTTCACCGTAGCCCACAGTAGTTAAGGTAATAACAGTCATGTAAGCAGCTTCTTGCCATGACCAACCCTCCATGAACTTGTACCACAAAGTACCGATAAGGAAAACGCCCCCCCAGGGTCAGTTCTTTTTGCAGTCGTCGGTATTTTCTCTCAAGTGTGGAATACAAAATTTACTCACTGTTATGATTTTTTGGCAGGATATTTAACCGTTAGCTTCTCAAAAAGTATCAGATTTAATAAATAAAATGTAATTTTTATAAATATCTAGCAAACTAGTAAGTGACTATTAAAATTAAAGACTTATCAGGAGGCGCGGTCTTGAGTATACAAACTCTCATTGAGCAAGCTACCATCCCCCCAACATCAAATTCTATGTCATCTAGTCCTTTTGACCCTGAAAGCTTCGATCAAGCCGTCATGTCAACCTATGGCCGGTTTCCCCTAGCCTTAGACCGGGGTGCTGGCTGTCGGGTTTGGGATACCCAGGGACGTGAATATCTTGACTTTGTGGCCGGAATAGCCACTTGCACTCTTGGACACGCCCACCCCGCAATGGTGGAAGCAGTGACACGCCAAATCCAAAAGCTGCATCATGTTTCTAATTTGTACTACATTCCCGAACAAGGGGAATTAGCCCAATGGCTAGTAGATCATTCCTGTGCAGACCGGGTATTTTTCTGTAACTCTGGGGCTGAGGCTAACGAAGCCGCTATTAAACTGGCGCGTAAATATGCCCACACAGTATTAGACATTGACAAACCGATTATTTTAACAGCCAATTCTAGTTTCCACGGTCGGACTTTAGCGACAGTTACTGCTACAGCACAACCGAAGTATCAAAAATATTTTGATCCTTTAGTTCCAGGTTTTGAATATGTTACTTATAACGATATTCACTCTGTAGAGGCGGCAATGAGTGAGTTAGATGAGGGTGATTACCGTGTAGCGGCTGTTCTCATTGAACCTTTGCAAGGAGAAGGCGGTGTGCGTCCTGGTGATGTCGCTTATTTCCAAAAACTGCGGAAAGCTTGTGATGAAACTGGCGTTTTGTTGATCTTCGATGAAGTGCAAGTTGGGATGGGACGCAGTGGTAAGTTATGGGGTTATGAACATCTGGGTGTAGAACCAGATATTTTTACCAGTGCTAAAGGTTTGGGTGGCGGTATCCCCATTGGGGCGATGATGAGTAAGAAGTTCTGCGACGTTTTTCAACCGGGAGAACACGCTAGCACTTTTGGTGGTAATCCCTTTGTTTGTGGTGTGGCGTTGGCTGTTTGTCAGACTTTGGAAAAAGAAAATATTTTGCAGAATGTGGAAGAACGGGGTATACAGCTAAGAAATGGCTTAAATGCGATCGCCGCTAAATATCCTCAGCAAATTTCTGAAGTCAGAGGCTGGGGTTTAATCAATGGTATGGAGTTACAAGCAGATGTTCCCTTCACCTCAGTTGATGTTGTTAAGGCTGCTATGGAAAAGGGTTTATTGCTAGTACCAGCAGGACCGAAAGTTGTCCGCTTTGTACCACCATTGATTGTAACTGAGGCGGAAGTTAATTTTGCTCTGCAAGCTGTGGAAGATGCGATCGCATCTCTGACGGCTTAAGCCATAATCAGCGAGGATGGGTTTTTATACCTGTCTCTCGCTGCTTATAACCCTTTTTGTCTGAATTTCTGGCAGATTAGAGGCACTCATACCCTCCACCATTGTACGTTTGAGCATGGGGTGATTGGTATCAGTAAATCCCGTGTCAGAGTCAGGATGGAAACAAACAACAGTTAATTTATCTTCCTGTGTCCGAAACTTATGCAGGTTATTAGCAGGAATCAAAATAGTCATACCTGGTTGCAATTGAGTAATTCCATCAGGGGTTTCACACTCTCCACTACCTTCAACTACAATAATTAGCCGATAACTAGGATGAGTATGAATCGTCTGATCCACTCCTGGGGGAAAATATAAAGCATTCAGGCAAGGATCTCCAGACATGATTGGCGGAATCAGCACATTATCTGTACCGCCATCGATATAACTTAACCTACCAATAGATTCAATTTCTCCCCCAATCATAAATACCCCTTTAAAAGTCGGACAAGTCACCACAAAACCCGATGAATTTTCACCCCCAACTGCACCTCCTCCAGATAAACTAAAGTACATACCAGGGTGAAGCTTGTAGTCTTGCGAACCCGCATTACGACACAAAACGGGATGACCACTATAGACAAAACCAAAATGGGTTCCTGTATCAGGAAGTTCAATAGACTCTCCATTCCAAGCCATAAACCAATCTGGTGCTTGTTCGTTGAAGTTGGAAAGAGTTCCGTGAATTAACTGTTGATATATTTGAAGTTTCATGAGTAGTTTACCTTACAAATTTATGATTGTATTTTGTTGATTTTTGGGTGTGAAAATACTTGGAAGCATCTTTGGAAAAGAAAAAAGTCAATGAAGTGAAAACAATTTAAATTTAGTTATACCAACCATGAAGGATAATTTTTTAGGCAATTTAAGGCATCCGACGGATCAAATCATTTTTCACGAAAAATTTCTTCAAATTCAACTTTAAAGTTAATAGGTAACAATAATGTCTCTGAAATTTGTTGACGAAATTTGCGGTCAAGAGAACAATCAGTATTGAAACACTCTGCCAATAGGAGATTAACATCATAATATTTCTTAAGCAATTTTTTTTCATCATCATTAAATTGCCAATCATTACTGCCTATTTGACGGTTCCCCTTTGCAACGCTTCTAGATTTATCAGCTAAATGTTTCAGCTTTTCTTCATTAGGTTCATCATTGTCAATTTGAGCATCATTTTGGTATATCTTTTTTAAAACAGTTCTTAGTTTTGGCTGTAATTGGTTAGATTCAAGAGCATATTTAACAGCAATATACATGGCTTCATTAGCTGAGGATACTTCACTAATTTTTTGCTCCCCCACGGCGACATTTTTATCATAGTTTTCAGCGACATGAATACCTTCTGCAAAATCAGTATTTTTAAAGACACGAGCGAAAAAACTGCCACAGACTAAATAATTAGCTGAAGGGTCTAGTAGTAAACTGAGTCGCCGCTCTTGATCTATATCAAAATCAATATCAAAATAAAAAGCTCGTATCGCACATGGTTTAACTGAAGTTTGAAGATTTGATGCTTGTTTATTTACATAACTAAGATACTTTTTAATTTTTTCATTTCTTTCTATAATTTCATAATTGCTTTTTATCATGCTTTCAAAGAAAAGTTCGGCATTTGGTTGAGCCATTTCTGCTGAGAGAAGAAAAATTTCTTTCCAGTGATGCCAGTCACCGTCGTCCCTCTTTTTAATTAACTCTTGAAAAGCTGCTTCCTGTGGACGCTTTCTAAAATTGATTTCACGAGCAGTCAAATATTCATGAAAGGTTAAGTGAGAAAAAGAATAAATTCCTTTAGCTCTTTCTACTAAAATTCCATGTTGTGCTTCAATGCCATGTAAAATTCCTTCACTATCTATTTGCAGTGCTTCTTGTTCTCGGTCGGCATTACTGCTTAAATTTTGGATATATTCTTTTATATACATTTTAGCTTCCTTTTTAGAAAAGAAAAATGATTTTTCTTGAAACGTCTTGAAAGCTATATGACTTAATAAATCTTTCTTTCTTTGAAGAGAAAGTTGTTGATAAACTTGCTCTCGCTGGATTCCTCGTTTAGCATCCCATTTATTGAGAAGAATTTCAAGTCCTTCCGTATATAACTCTGAACGATTATTGGGTAAATTACATTTTTCTTCAAAAACCAAACAGATTAACGTTAATAACAAAGGTGTTACTGCCAACTCAAATAAACGAGAATTGTTTTTTAATGATTTAAGTAAATCTTCTGCCTTAATAAGTGTATTTTTTTTAGTATCCAACCATTGAGAAATAAAGAGTTCGATTTGGTTTTCATCAAAATCTGCTAATTCAACCTCAGTAAATTTATCTAATACATCATAGGAATATTCTTTAGCGGCTATTCTACAAGTTACAATATAATGATTATTATAATATTTTCTCGATAAATTTCTAATCTCGTTTAAAGTTCGTTGGTAATGTTCATTTTTTACTTCATCTAGTCCATCCAATAAAACTAAAAGTGAATCACTTTCAAATAGTTGTTCAATTTGCCCTAGATTTACGCTAGATTCAGAAAAAATTTGTCCCATATATTCTAATAAAGGAATAGAATTAGGAAATTCAGAAAAATATTTGAGATTAATAAAAATAGGCACAAGGTTTGGTTTAAATTTTCCCTCGTTACACTGAATAGCTAAATATTTGAGAAAAGTAGTTTTTCCAGATCCAGGCTTTCCTAGAACAATTAGCTTTTTATATTTTTCGACGGCACTTTCGCCTGAAACTCGTTCTTCAGTTACTCTACCTAATCCAAATCTTTCCAAATATTCTAGATTAGATTCTGTCAGCAGCTCTTGAATTGTCTTGCGTCTGTGAGCAGTAATTTTTTCTAAAATGTTAACATTTGTGTAGATTTGAGTTATCTCTCTCGGTTGAGGCATATCAAGGACGCGCATTGTGCCGCACCATTCTTGAATAATAACTTTGACTTTACTACGTATATCTTCCACCAAAGATGTGATTTCAATCTCTGATGTAGTGAGTTTCTCCAAATTTTCGGCAACACCCAAAGCCGCTCCAATTTCGAGAAAGTTGTCTAATAGAATCGGTTTGCCATTCAGCAAGGAGCTAATGACAGAACGATGAAGTCCTAACCTATCAGCCAGCATCTTTTGCGTGAATCCCTGCTGAGTCAGCGCTTTTTTAATGGTCTGGATTCCTTCTAACGAAGCTTGTAATGTGGGTTTTGCCATAAATGTCTAAGTCAAAAAGCTTTTCACCCATTATACTATGGTTATAGAGCAACCTTAAAAAATCTTTAGACAGACATTGCTTGACATATAAACCGACATGGGTTTATCATCTGAGTAAAGACGGAGACATAAACAGGCGGAAGCGCCCTGATACTAAAGGAGGCTAAGGCTTTATGGACACAGAGGAAATTCTGGAATTAATTAAAATTCTGCCTAGTCCTGGTTGTCCGTTCAATTGCACGTTAAGAACCGTGGAGGGAAATAATCTCAAATTAGTGGTCCCGAATGTAAAAAGCTTTAATTTGTCTAAGATACAGCTAAAAGAATTTGCACTTGATAATTGGTTACCAACATCACTTGTTGAATTGATGAGTTTAATCGAAAGCAAAGACATTAGTTGTCCATCAAGATTTTTTCAAGCAGCCCTCACAGCCATGTCCTTGGGGCGTGGGTATGGTGTAATTAACCTAGAATATCCCGATAACAGAGCATTTATAGCTACATTTAGCCCTTCTTACCGGGTTTGTATGGGGAAAAATAAAAGTATTTAGCTTGTTTCATCTGCTTTGTATAAAAACAGTTGTTTCAACTAAATTGAATAATTAAAAATTTAGTTTATGAATAAGCTGGGAGGATTAGAACTTAATCACAAAAGCTGGTTTGAGTGAGATGTCACTGACCAGCTTTTTTGTTGGAATTATTCAACAGCAGAATCTCATATTTATGAACTAAAATTTTCAACTTTGTGTGGTTGAGGGTGAATTGATTCCATATTTCACTTTTTAAAAGGTAAAAATCATGAAAAATAAACTAAATCAGGGCAGTAGTTCGTTATTCTATGTAGCTTGTAAAGGTTTGAAATATTTTCTACTGACTCTACTTGGTTTTGCGATCGCATTTGTTATGTCTAGAGTTTTTGGAGTTTCTCAAGTTGTACAAATGCTGTTATACCCAAGTATATGGGCATGGATTTTCCGCATTGCAGTTTCTATATTCTGTTTGTTTGCAGTCGCCATCATCTATGAATCTTCTCGCTAATTGGCTTTAGCATAGCAGTGAAATAATTTTGGTTATTAAGAGATTATTCAAGGCACAATGTTATACCAGGTTTATTAAAAAAGAATTGTAAAAAGTTGGCTGGATAAAAAAACGGCAACTTGCTGACAACTTAATAACCAAAATTTATTTGTTGCTATACAAAGACGTGGTTAGCATCTGCTCTTTAATTAGATATACTATTTAGACGAGGGAAAATCTATGAATTTAATTGCCAACAACTCTTCAAATAATGACTTTTCCCAGCAAGATTTAAGCTACCACGATCTCAGCAACTACAACTTTAGTCACAACTTGTTTATAGAAACTAAACTCAATGGCTGTAATTTAAGTTATTGTAATTTAAATGGAGCCAATCTCAAGAATACACAACTATGTGGTGCAGATTTAACGGGTGCTAGTTTGTGTGGGGCTAAATTGCATAATGCCAAGCTCAATGGAGCTAACTTGTGTCAAGCTAATCTAGCTGGGGCAAATTTAACTGGTTCAGATTTACGATATGCTACTCTCAAAAAAGTTAAGCTTAATGACACTATCTTTCATGATGTCAAGGTAGAAAATACAGTATTTGACAGTTGTGATGGCTTAACTGAAGATATCAAGCGGATATTAAAAAATCGAGGTGCAATCTTCAAGGATTCTATCTCTCAATCTGGAAACATCAGATGGTATATTCAGTATGTAGTTGTACCAATTTTAGTTGCCCTGATTGGTGCTGGCATATTTCTCAAGCCACAGAATGAAACTTGTTCGCTTTCATTGGGTCAAAAGTCGATTCTTAAATATCTACCGGATGTTGTCCGTAATATGGTAAAGCTTCAGACCAATGAGGATGTTGACCTTGTTGCCAATCTAGATAAGCCAGTTCCAAAATACTACTGACTGTTGCGGCTAAACCAGATGTGGCTTTAATGAGTTGATATTCACTCTGCCAATTGGCTAAGGTTTCTTGCCATGCTTCTGGTGTAAATACGGTATCTGGTAATAAAGCTGTGATACTCAATTTATCAGCAGATATTTGGTAAATAGCACCAAATATTTTTCCTCTCTGTCCTGGCATTTCTACGGCTATTACTGCTGGTTTTGATTGATTTTGACCTTTGTTCGCCCAAGCTACTGCTGCTAAGGTAGAAATGGCAAATACGGGGATATTTAACTGTTGTCCCAAGGTGCGTGCAATGACTACACCAATACGAGTTCCTGTAAAACCACCAGGCCCTCTAGCTACGGCAATAAATTCTATATCTGCCCAGGTGTGGGGTTGAATAAATTTTCTTAAATATTCATGTACATAGCTAGATAAATCACGCCCCAAATCCCAAGTATGAGCGCGAGTTTCACTAGCAAAATTACTGATAGCCAACCCCAGTTCGGGTGTGGTGGTGTGTAGTGCGATCGCGTATTTTGTGGCTGCAAGGTTCTGTAGTTCTGGGGTCAAGGTTAATTATAAAGTTGATGTTTTGAGGTGATTTATTTATTCAACCACAGAATCATGGCTTTATATTCAAAGCAAGATATACGACTACTACAGGAAATAGCAGTAGCCGCGTTGAATATGCAAAAATCAGTTTTCATCACGTCGGTACGAGTTCACCTGGGCGCAATTTCGACCATTTACCTGTTTCTCGCTTGAAGCTGAGACAACCCACAACGTCCCATTCCATTTCAATCATTTCCCCGCTTGTGCGGATGTTGACGTTAATGGAGGGTTCATTGGGGTCGAAGGTGGGATTTTCGGTTAAATGGGGCTGTTGGTGTTGTGCTTCTACGGCGTGGTAGGTTTCACAACGGTCTACATAGTGGCAGTTCACGCAAATACACATAATCGAACTGTCTCCAAAAACCTTGGTTTATTGTTAATGTAACTTAAGCCCAATTTTTATTCACTAGTTATTGGGTTGATTTTTATGACAATGCGCGATTTGATATATCCTACTCTGCTTCCTGAAAATTGGCCTTTTAGCTGGGAATTTTTACCACAACCTGCTTATATTGTCGGTGGTGCGGTACGGGATGCTCTTTTGGGTAGAACTCGTGAATACTTGGATCTGGATTTTATTATACCCTCTGGGGCGGTGGCAGTAGCTGAGGCGATCGCACGTCATTATCATGCTGGTTTTGTGTTACTTGATGCTCAAAGACAAATCGCCCGTGTGGTTTTTCCTGAAGCTACGGTGGATTTTGCCCAACAAGAAGGGGAAAGTATAGAAGCTGATTTATATAGAAGAGATTTTACAATTAATGCGATCGCCTACAATCCCTATACTCAACAATTCATTGACCCCTTACAAGGTCGGGCTGACTTAGAACAGGGTATCTTGCGAATGATATCACCAAATAACCTCAAAGATGACCCTCTGCGATTAATGCGCGCATATCGTCAAGCCGCCCAACTTGACTTTACCATTGAGTTAAATACTGAGAAAACTATTCACAATTTAGCATCACACATCACAGAAGTCGCCGCCGAACGCGTGCGGGGAGAAATTCATTATTTATTAGCAAATTCTCAAGGTACACATTGGCTGATAAAAGCCGCAGAAAATGGGTTACTTGCACCTTTATTCCCAAATGCTAATTCCCTAAGTTTTGAGAAACTAGCAAAAGTGGATCAAGTAGCTATCTCACTGAGCCAAATTTACCCACAACTGAGTACAGAATTACAACAGTATGTCCGCGACACAGTAAAAACCACTTGGTTAGGTATCGCTAAACTGGCTTGTCTTGTTGATAGTAATCCAGAAGTTGCTAAAGCAGAACTACAAGTAAGAACTTACAGCCAAGCAGAAATTAAAGCTGTCACCACTGCACTGAAACTATTACCGCAGCTAAAATCAGATAGTATGTCTGTGCGAGAACAGTATTTTTTCTTTCAAGCAGCCGGAAATGTATTTGCAGCTACAATAATTTTAGCCTTAGTAGATAATAATTTGGTATCGGCGATGTCAGGCGACAATTCGCTAGGCGTTTATGCACCATTAATCAACCGCTACCTGAACCCTGATGATCTGGTTGCTCATCCCACTAAACTCGTTAGCGGTGACGAGCTAATTTTAGCATTAAATATTTTACCTTCCCCAGAATTAGGGGAATTATTAACAGAAATTACCATAGCTCAAGCTGAGGGTAAAATTTCCACTCCCCAAGAGGCGATCGCATTAGCTCGGAGTTTATTAGAGGTGGGGAGTAGGGAAGAGACAGGGGAGCAGGGAGCAGGGAGCAGGGGGAATTAAGAAGATGTTAAACACATGAACGTACTAAAATTCATTAGCTAGGCAAAGTTAGACGGGTCTTGATCTCGTCGATGCTGAGTGGGAATAGGTTCTGGCTGGCCATTACCTGCGAGGGCTGCGGTTGTTTCCAGGGATTCCCGCAATTGCTTGGCTGCATAGATGGACATATCTCGTGGTACATTAATGCGATCGCGCAAATATCGTAGAGCCACATCAGACCCGGATGGAGGTACACAGGCTTCACCAGTCATCATCTGAGTTAAAGCACAACGTAACGCTTGATCAAACAAACTATCATCTAAGGGATTGACTCGGATAATATTCAGGCGGTGTTTGATAGTTCGTTGCAGAGCCTCCATGCGGGAGTTTTCGGGTTCTGGATAAGAAATATCTGGGAGTCCAAACCAGGGACCGTTATCCACCCGCGCCTTATTGAGAAGCATCTGAGGTTCGCCGTTTTCCCAACAGCCACCCATCTGGGGCGGTAAATCATGTGCGTGGGTGTGAAAGTCGCTCTGAGTACCTCGGTAAGTAGGTCGGCTTTCCATTGCCGCAAACCATGCGCTTAAGCGAGGGTTTTCCTCTCGTAGGGAATAGCCCTTGTAGTAGTAAAGGCTGGCATTCATCCGTTCCAGATATGGCGTAAAAATCACATCAACGATGCCGAAGCTATCCAGAAAGTAAGGGCTTGGGGTGCTACCCAGAGCCTCTTCTACCTTAGCCACCACTGAAATAAATTGTTCTCGGTTGCGTTGTTCTTGTTGAGAAGAACCTGCTCTAGAACACAGCCACATACACCAAGCTCTAAATAAAAGTCGTTCTAATCGACGTAGAGTCAGCACCTTGGGGTCTTCCATCCCTTGGTTTAATGGAGCAAAAACCTGTTCCAAAGCGAGCAAAATATCATCGCTTTCTTTAATAATTTGTCCATCTAACTCAATTGCAGGGAGCATTCCTGATGGAACCTTACGTTTGTACCAACTTTCTTTTTCCCCGTAGCAGAACATGGTCACTTTTTCGATGCGGTAGGGGATCTGTTTTTCCTCTAGCCATAACCAAACCTTTTGACAGTAGGGACACCAAGCGTGATTATCGCGGTACAGCGTTACTCGCACATCAGATTCCGGCTGACCAAACAAGCGTAACCTGGCTCTAGCGTTGGTGAGATCATTAACAGTATCTATTTGATAGTCCGTGAGGGTTTCTAGTTCTTGCCAGCTTAAGGGTGCAGTAGTCATAAAGTGAGGTAAATTGGTAACGGTATTTCTGTAATTTACAGATATCCCGACTAACTGCCAACATATTTACTAAACAATTGAATAGCATCGGCAACATTGACATCGCCATCCCCGTTGGCATCCAAGAAAGAATTTAATACAGAATTTCCACCAGATTGGGGATTTTGGGTATTACTACCAGATTGCAACAAATTTAATACTATCGGCACAATCACAGGTAACAATTGCATAATTGTACCAGCATCCAATCCTGTCTGTTGAGAAGCTGCCTGTGCTACCTGCTGTTGTGTTTGAGGGGGAAACAGGGAACTGACAGCTTCAGGGTTAGAAGAAGTCCCAGCATATTGATTAACTAATCCTTGGGTTGCTTCATTACCTTCTGAGGCTTGCTTCTGTTGTAAAGCAGAACGTACATACTTACCTACTACACCGACAACCGATTGTATGGTTGAAGGATTTGTCCCAGTCGCATTACTTAGCTGATTAACAGTGTTAATAATACTGCCGAGTTGACCTAAACTCGCTTGTTGATTGGGATTGGTAACAGCACCGATAATTTGATCAAATAGACGCATAATCATCTTTCTCCTGATGTTCTTATTCTCTGAGTGTAAAACAGCTGTTGCTATTATGAAACAATTAACACAGCAAAACCACCAACTTAAGGATGATAATGATTCGCGGGATTTTATCCCCTGAAACAGGTTGACAAGTTCCGGCGATCGCCGCAGGTTTTCAAATGCACATCCCTAAGCTACTGGAACCAAATACTTTAGCCGCCGCAGTTGTGCAATTAGTTAATAATTCTTAATTTAGATTTTTTTGTTTCGCGCAAAGGCGCAAAGTCGCAAAGTAAGAAATACTGAAAACAAGCGTTTGGACTCAATGCATGAAAACTGCTGTAAAGTAATTTAAGGGGAAGCATATAACCTCACCAGCCAGGTACATAAATTATGGTGCATAGCTTCATACTGCCACAAGAAACAATTGCCAGCATTCAGGAAGAGATAAAATTTCTTGAGGAGTGTCTGAATGATCCCAATGTGCAAGATGATGTAATGGCAGAGATACTCAAGATAGATGGTAAATTAACATCTCTCAGTTATGTGATAGCAGACTTAGAAAAACTTGTGGCAAAAGTGAATAAGCTAAATAAGCTGGGTAAAGAACTTAGCGAAAAAGCCAAGCTAGGAGAATTAGCAATTTTACTATTTGTTAAATATTTTGTTCTGGAGCGGGAAATTATAGATAAGTATTGGTATTTTTTTCGATCTATTAAGCGTGAAAGTGATATTAAAAACTTTACATTGTCTTCTGTATATTTCTACAAACAAATCAATAATGGAACTTTCTTTGAAAATCTTCATGATAATGAAAAATATATTTTAATGGAAACCTTAAAATATGTAATCAAATCCCTAATTCAAGCTAGTTTAAGAACAAACGCATTATCTGAAGAAGAAATTAATGCACTAGACTTAGGAGACATCACACCCCAAGAATCAGAAACTATGCTGATTTCTTTGGCATCTACAAAAAAATGGGATGAGGTGTACAAGAATCTTGCATAGTCCTAAATTTATTGAAAAAGCAGATGTTTTAAGTATACATACTAAGCAAATTAAGCGATATTGTGGCTCATTTGGCATCCGCGATGAAGGCTTGCTAGATTCGGCTATTTACCAACCTCAAGCCAGCTTTGGGGGGGAACTTTTACATACCACAATTGTTGAACAAGCAGCAGCATATTTATTTCACATCACTAATAACCATGCTTTTGTAGATGGTAACAAGCGAACTGCCTTTGATGTGATGGTGACATTCTTAAACTTGAACGATTACGAACTGGATATGACACCAAAAGAAGCTTATGAATTAACAATACAGGTAGCCGATAACAAAGTGGATAAAGAACAGTTAATTGAAATCCTGAAAAATTGCATCATAGAACTTTTTTAATAGGATGAATGCACAAGTCTAATTTATTACTAGCCCTGGCGACTAGAAGTCGTGGCTATACAGACCAAACCCGCCTACGCGGGTTAAAAATAAAGACCTTGATTTTTTCATTAGTCCACGCAGGTGGACTTTGCTTGTGTAGTAGCGAATTATATCCCACATTCCGCACCCTAAACTGTCACAGATAAAAAAAGCCACCAAAGTAGTA